>JBGTKE010000091.1:0-2998 GCA_041744775.1 Hyphomonas sp.
CTCCGATGTTGGCCTACGCGCCGACGCTGCCATCTCCGAGATAGCTGAGATGGTTGGCCTTTGCGCCCTCCCCCATCCGGACATTCTTGACCTCGACGAAATTACCCACACGCGCACCGCTTTCCAGCACCGTGCCCGGACGAAGGCGCGCATACGGCCCGACCTCGCAATCGGGGCCGATCACCGCGCCTTCAATGTGGCTGAACGCCCGGATGCGCGCGCCGGACGCCACGCTGACGCCGGGCCCGAAAACAACGTGCGGCTCAACCACCACGTCCGCCGCGATTTCCGTGTCATGCGCGAGGAACACGGTCTCCGGCGCCACCAGAGTGACACCGCTTTCCATCAGGGATTTTCGCGCTCGTGCCTGAAAAATGCCTTCTGCCTCGGCTAGGTCAGACTTGGAGTCGCAGCCGATGAGGTCCTCCTCAGCGGCGGTGACCAGGGTACACCGGCCCCCTTCGGCCCGGGCGAGACCTACCAGGTCGGTGAGGTAATACTCCCCCTTGGCATTGGCGTTTGTAATTTTTTGCAAGAGCCGGAACATATCCTTGGCGCGTCCTGCCATCACCCCTGAGTTGCAGATTCGAACCCTGAGCTGCTCCGGGGTGGCCTCGCGCGCCTCGACAATTGCGTCGAGATCGCCGGCCCCATTGGTGACCAGCCGGCCATAGAGGCCGGGCTCGACCGCCTCAAATCCCAGTACGCCAAGCGCCGCCCCGCCGGCCAGCCCCGCGAAAAGGTCCTCGATCACCTTCGCCGGCACCAGCGGACTATCGCCATAAAGAACGGCCAGCTCGCCGCCGAATCCCTTCAACGCATCTTCCGCGCACCGCACCGCATGGCCGGTCCCCTGCGGCGGGTCCTGGAAGGCGATTCCCACATCCGGATGATTCGCCTCGAGATGCGCCATCAGCCCGTCCTGCGACGGGTGCACCACGGCCACAATCCGGGCGCAGCCCACGTCCCGCGCCAGCGCGATCGACCAGTCGATCATCGGCCGGCCGCCCACTGCGTGCATCACTTTCGGCAGTGCGGACTTCATCCGCGTGCCTTTTCCGGCCGCGAGGATGACAGCGGCGCGCTGTTTCGGCGCTTGGGTCAAATTCAGGCTCCCTCTCGCTTTAATTCGCCCCATCGCCTAGACGAAACCCCGCAACTTGGCGAGGGCGAACCCGGCATGGATGACGCGCAATCAGGCGGTTTCGAAGGCTGGACGATCCTGTTCGATCTCGACGGCACACTGGTCGATACCGCGCCGGACCTGCTCGGCGCCCTGAACCACGTCCTCACCGGCATGGACCTTGCGCCGGTCGCCCTGGGCACGGTCGCCGAAATGATCGGCCACGGCGCCCGCGCGATGATCGAAACCGGTCTCAAATCACAGGGCGCTGTTCTGTCCGCAACAGAAATGGACGCGGCGTTCGAACGCTTCATCGCCTATTATGTGGCCCATATCGCGGTCGGCTCGCGGCCGTTCGAGGGCGCAGTCGACGCGCTCGAAGTCCTGCGAGAGGCCGGTGCAACGCTCACGGTCTGCACCAACAAACGCCAGGATCTCAGCGTGCGCCTGATCGCCGAACTCGGCCTCACCGGCCAGTTCGACGTGATCTTCGGCGCCGATCGCGCGACCAACCGCAAGCCCCACGCGGACCATGTGTTTGAAACCCTCGCGGCTGCCGGCGGCGATCCGGACCGGGCCATCTTCGTCGGCGACAGCCGGACAGACGAAAGGGCAGCCCGGAATGCCGGACTGCCCTTTGTATTCGTGACCTTCGGATACGAGGCGGAAACACCTGAAGCGATTGCCGCTGATGTCACCATCAACCACTATGCGCAGCTTGTTCCAGCGTTGTCAGGCCTGAGAGATCAGGCCGTTGCTTCGCCCCGTGGCCGGTAGGTCGGGCGCGAGGAACCGCCTTCACCAAGGGCACGCCGGCGTGGCATGCCATTAACCATGTTGGACCGCACATCCGTGCGTGCGCTCCGCATTGCGGGGACAAAACCTGCGTCTACCAAATCGACATCGACCTCGTAGCCACGTTCTGCCCAGTACGCGTTAATCTTTTCGCGAAGGCGCCGAGCGCCATCTTCGTCACACCAATCTTTCACTCTGCTCTCTCCAGGCTTGTTATCACTCTGGCGACTTGCGCCGCCGTGCCTGTCCTTCTTAAGTTCATACTGCGAACCTTGATTGATCCGTCTTGTATGTCGCCTAGATGACAACGTTTGCAGGTTTTCTCAAGGGCAAAATCGGGTGACGGATTGGTAAGTTTATAACATGAACGGTTGTTCAGACATGAATGTCTGTTCATTTTAAGGGGCCGTCTCCGTATTTCCCGCAAAAACTTCCCAACTGTCAGGCGGCAAGCGCGGTGCGGATGTGGCATTGCAGTGTCACAATTGTCTGAAGCGCTGTCCCTCATTCCGGGGACAGTCATGAAAAGGCATGCATGAATGCATGGCCGGGCACTGAAGCCATAACCATCTCACCGGGACTTCGCACCGGGCGCGACGGCAAGCGCGCCGCGAATCGGGGCCCCCGGATGCCCTTACATCCCCGCTTGACCTCTCTGGCCTTGCCGACTACGCCACGCCCTCGCGGCGGGCGATTAGCTCAGTGGTAGAGCACTGCCTTCACACGGCAGGGGTCGCAGGTTCGAACCCTGCATCGCCCACCATAAAAACAAGGACTTAGCCAGTCTACCGCCCGAAAGTTCAGCCAAAAAGTCTCTTTTTAGTCTCAGCAGAATGAGGGCCAAAAGTGGTTTCGGACACTCTAATTCCAGTCATTGTTGGGGGTATTATCGGTATCTTGGGGACCCTTTTGGGCCCTCCCCTGGCAACATGGCTAAATGAAGAAACCGCTCGCCGGAAACTGCGTACCGAGAAACTTGCGGAGTTGATTGCCGTTATCTACGAGCATGACCATTGGCTAGACATGTATCGCAACGTCACCGTCTGGGGAGCTGATGTAGCTATAGGCCCGAGCCCACTT
>JBGTKE010000092.1:0-6306 GCA_041744775.1 Hyphomonas sp.
CAGGCGCCCGCCCCGAGATCGGCGAAAAGGCAGCTGAAGAATCGATCGACGACGTGAAGGCCGAACTCGAAGGCGCTCACATGGTCTTCATCGCCGCCGGCATGGGCGGCGGCACCGGCACCGGCGCAGCGCCGATCATCGCGCGCACCGCCAGCGAGCTTGGCATCCTTACCGTGGCCGTCGTCACCAAGCCCTTCGGCTTTGAAGGCGCCCACCGCATGCGCCAGGCCGAAGACGGCCTCACGAACATCCGCCGCCATGTCGACACGATGATCGTCGTGCCGAACCAGAACCTGTTCCGCATCGCGAACGACAAGACGACCTTCGCCGATGCGTTCCGCATGGCCGATGACGTGCTTTATTCCGGCGTACGCGGCATCACGGACCTGATCGTCATGCCGGGCCTGATCAATCTCGACTTCGCCGACGTCAGCGTCGTCATGCGCGGCATGGGCAACGCCCTCATGGGCATGGGCGAAGCGACCGGCGAAGCCCGCGCGCTGGAAGCTGCCCGCCGCGCCATCGACAATCCGTTGCTCGATGATGTCACCATAAAGGGCGCGAAAGGCGTGCTGGTGAACATCACCGGCGGCTATGACATGACGCTGTTCGAACTCGACGAAGCCGCCAACGAGATCCGCCGCGAAGTCGACCCCAACGCCAACATCATACTCGGCTCGGCGTTCGACGCGAGCCTCGAAGGACGTATTCGCGTCTCCGTGGTCGCCGCCGGCCATGATGCGGCAACCCGCCGCCAGCCTGCGTCCCGGCCAATCGCGCCGCGCGCCCTGGACGCCGTCCCCTCCGCCAATACTGAAGCGGTCGAAGCGGACGCGATCGGCGACGAAGAGCTGGACGCTGCCGACGCCGAACTGCAGGCCGCGGCGACCGCCTATGACGCGGACGCTGACGACCGGCCGAAGATCGTGACGCCGCCCCGGTCTTCCGTGCCTCCGGCGGCGCCTTCCGGACTTTTCTCCGAGCGTACCGATGCGCCGGCCGCCGACCGTTCCTCCCGCGACGGCGCGCCTGCGTCCTCCGGCTTTGCAAATCTGTTCGGCTGGCGCCGCCCTGCCCCTCAGGGCCAGAACGATTCCGGCCCCGAAACGCTGGGCGCGCCCACCGCCTCGCAGATCATCTCCTCCCCGGACGATCACCCGGAGCCGGCGCCGTTTGATGACGCCGATCTGGAGATCCCCGCCTTCCTCAGACGGTCCGCCAATCATTGACCGTCAGGTGTGACCTTCCGGAGACACATTTTAGGACGATTAAATCTTTGTTTTATCAAGGATTAAGCTTCAAGATCGGCCCCGGACTGTAACAAGGCGAAACATCGCGTGTTTTGAGTGCGGCGGGTCGGCAGGCCATCTAGTCTCCATGGTTATGCGTTCCGGGCTGAAGGCTGAAACACACATGGCGCACGAGCGGCAGACAACGATTGCGCGCAAGGTCAGCTGCGCCGGCATTGGCGTGCACTCCGGCGCCCGCGCGCGCCTGACGCTGCTACCGGCTGCAACCAACACCGGCATCCGCTTCGTGCGCATCGACGCCGCCGCCAGCACAGGCGAAATCCTCGCCCATGCTGACGCGGTGACTGACACACAGCTCGGCACGACGCTGTCCAACGAGCACGGCGTGTCGGTGGCCGTGGTGGAGCATCTGCTCGCCGCAATCGCCGGAATCGGCATCGATAACCTGCGCATCGAAATCGACGGCCCTGAAGTGCCGATCATGGATGGCTCGTCCTCGGTGTTCTACGAGCTCCTGATGCTCGCGGGCCAGAAAGCGCAAGGCGCCGCTCGCCGCCGCATCCGGATCCTCGAGACCGTCGAAGTCCGCGAAGGCCCGAAACGCGCCAGCCTGTCACCGTCCCACGGGGACGTGCTGACGCTGCGCGCCCGGATCGAATATGACGACCAGCACATTGGTGTGCAGCAGATGGCAATGAAGCTCGCCCCCGGCATGTTCGCCCGCGATCTTGCCTTTGCGCGCACCTACGGCTTTGCGCGCGACGTGGAAATGCTGCGGGCAATGGGCCTCGCGCGCGGCGGCTCGCTCGAGAACGCGGTGGTGATCGACGATGACGGCGTGATGAACCCGGAAGGCCTGCGCAGCGAGGACGAGTTCGTCCGTCACAAGATGCTCGACGCCGTGGGTGACCTGATGCTCGCCGGCGCGCCGATTGCCGGGGATTATGACGCTGTCCAGCCCGGTCACGGCCTCAACAACAAGCTGGTGCGCAAGCTGCTTGCCACACCGTCCGCCTGGTGCTGGGAAAATGCCGGCACGCAGGCCGTCCGCGAGGACGTGCGGGCTGCCGTCTGATTGGCGGCCTGAGGCGCTAACCCAACAGGCCCTGTTCGTCACCGGCGATATCGGCGGCTACCGAGGCGCCCACATCTTCGTCACTCCGCCCGGCCAGCGACCGGACGAGCGCCATCAGGTGGGTGCGCACGCGCTCGTCTTCGATGCGGGTAAAGTTGCGCACCAGGTCGATGACCGCGCGGGAAGAGCCGCCTGCCGGTTCGGTTCTCTCGGCCGCGCCGAAGAACCAGCCCGGCTGGACTTCGAGGACTTCGGCGATCTGGGCGAGACGCCCGGCGCTGACACGGTTCGCACCGGTCTCGTATTTCTGGATCTGCTGGTAGGAAATGCCGAGCGCATCGGCCAGCTGGTCCTGCGTCAGGCCCAGCAGGATCCGGCGGCGGCGCATACGCTCGCCGACCTGGCGATCGACAGTGCTGGCATCACTGAGTTTGCGGGTCGTCATGATCTGCCTGTTCTTGCGCTGCGTTGCCCGGATCAGGAATTGCCGGGCGCAAAACCGACCGTCGGGCACAGACGTCAGCCTGACACACGTAGGGCGATTGCGGCGGCGAGCAAGCACAATCTTTGCGTTTCGTCCATCTTGGCCGCCCCTGCCTCCGAAACCCTGTCTTTGAGGCCTTGGAAAGTCAGGCGCATTCGCGCTAAGCAGACGAGGTAAATCGCACAAAGCCGCAGATACAGGCCGCTTCCCATGTCGAGACTGACTTCCCTTCCCCTGCTGATCGCCGCGGGTGCGCTCGCCCTCGGGGCCTGCCAATCTTCCGGACGCAAGACCGAACTCGCTTATGTCGAGCGCCCGGTCGAGCAGCTCTACAATCAGGCGGCCGGCGAACTCGATGCGCGCAAGTATCCCAACGCGATCCTGCTGTTCGAGGAAGTCGAGCGCCAGCACCCGTATTCGGAGTGGGCGCGCAAATCGATGGTGATGTCGGCCTACGCCTCCTACAAGACGCGCGACTACACGACCGCGATCGCCGCGTCCGAGCGCTACCTCGCCCTGCATCCCGGCGGCTCCGAGGCCGAGTATGCCTATTACCTGATCGCGCTCTGCCATTTCGACCAGATCGTCGATGTCGGCCGCGACCAGGCCATCACCGAGCGCACCCGCACCGCGCTCAATGACATCATCCGCCGCTTTCCCGAAAGCGAATATGCCAAGGATGCCCGCGTCAAACTCGACATGGTCAATGACCAGTTGGCGGGCAAGGAAATGACGGTCGGCCGCTGGTACCTGCGCTCGAACCAGACCCTGTCCGCCGTCAACCGCTTTCGCAACGTGGTCGAGAATTTCGAGACGACCAACCACGCCCCGGAAGCGCTGCACCGGCTCGTCGAATCCTACCTGACGCTCGGGCTCAAGGACCAGGCGCTCGCCGCCGGCGCGACGCTGGGACACAACTACCCCGACAGCGACTGGTACAGGATGAGCTACCGGCTGCTGACCAATGAAGGCGTCAACCTTGACGCCATCAATGCGTCCGAGCGGCGGACATTGCTGCAGCGGATCATCCCTGGCGGCAAATAATCCGTTTGCGGATCAGTTTTCGCCAATCAGCGCAAGCCATTCGGCTTCCGTCATCGTCTGTACACCGAGGCTCTCGGCTTTCGCCAGTTTCGAGCCCGCGCCGGGGCCCGCGACCAGGATATCCGTCTTTGCCGACACCGAGCCCGCGACCTTGGCGCCAAGCGCGCTGGCTCGCGCCTTCGCCTCGTCCCGCGTCATCCGTTCCAGCGTGCCGGTGAACACGACCGTCTTGCCGGCGACCGGGCTGTCCGTCGCCGCGGGCACTTCGTCCTCGACCTCGACTTCCGCGAGCAGCGCGTCGAGCATTTCGCGGTTGTGCGGTTCGGCATCGAACTGGATCAGCGCCTTGGCGGCGGCCTCGCCGATACCGTCGATCGCGATGAGATCGTCGTAGCCTTCGCTGCCGGGGCCGCCTTCAGCCGCCCGCCGGACGGCGTCCCGGAACGCCTGCCAGCTCAGAAAGCCGCGCGCAAACTGGCCAGACGTCGTCTGCCCCACATGCCGGATTCCGAGCCCGTTGAGGAAACGAGCAAACTCCGGCTTCCGGCGCGCATCGATCGCGGTATAGAGTTTCTTTGCCGAGGCCGCCCCGAACCCGTCCCACTCTTCCAGCGGCGGAAGGCCCGCCGCTTCGATATTCATCCGTAGACGGAAAATATCCTGCGGCGCGCGCAGAACACCTTTCTCGTGGAACAGCTCAATCTGCTTCGCCCCGAGCCCGTCAATGTCGAGCGACTTGCGCGAGACGAAATGCTTGAGTCGCTCGACCGCCTGCGCCGGGCAGATCAGTCCTCCGGTACAGCGCCGGCGCACATCGACCTCGCCGGCCTCATCAACCTCGCGAACCGCCGCCGAGCCACAGGCCGGGCAAACCTCCGGCATGGCCCAGGCGGGTCCCTTCCCCGGCTTCACAACCTTCAGCACCTGCGGGATCACATCGCCCGCGCGCTGGATTTCGACTACATCGCCCGGCTTCACGCCGAGGCGCGCGATCTCGTCTTCATTGTGCAGCGTTGCGTTCGACACGACCACGCCGCCGACCGTCACCGGCTCAAGCCGCGCCACCGGCGTCAGCGAGCCGGTCCGCCCGACCTGGATATCAATGCCGAGCAACGTCGTCGTCGCCTTCTCGGCCGGAAACTTGTGCGCGGTCGCCCAGCGCGGCGCCCGGCTGACAAAGCCGAGCCGTTGCTGCCAGTCGAGCCGGTCGACCTTGTAGACGACGCCGTCGATGTCATACGGCAGGCCCGCCCGCTGCACCTCTACGTTCCGGTAATAGGCGAGAAGGTCGTCGGTGGTCAGGACACGGACCATCAGGGGATTGGTGACAAAGCCCCAGTTTGCAAGCTTCTGGACGGCGCCGGACTGTGTCTCAGCGAAGGGTTCGCTGACCGCGCCCCAGGCATAGGCGAAGAAGCGCAGCGGCCGCGACCGGGTGATCCCGACATCAAGCTGTCGCAGGCTCCCGGCGGCCGCATTGCGCGGGTTCGCGAACACCTTGCGCCCCGCCGCACCTTCACGCGCGTTGAGGGCCGCGAAGTCATCCTTCGCCATGTAGATCTCGCCGCGGATTTCGATGGCGGCCGGCCAGTCCTTGCCGGCGAGCTTCGCCGGAATGTCGCCCAGCGTGCGCGCATTGGCGGTCACGTCCTCGCCGGTCTGGCCGTCGCCGCGCGTTGCCGCGCGCACGAGCTTTCCCTTTTCATAGGTCAGGTTCAATGACAGGCCGTCGATCTTCGGCTCGGCGGTGAAGGCGAGTTCAGTCTCCTCGCCGAGCGCGAGGAAGCGGCGGATACGCGCCGCGAAATCCGCGACATCCTCATCAAGGAAGGCGTTCTCGAGCGACAGCATGGGGACGCCGTGCCGCGCCTTGGCAAACCCGTCTCCCACCTCGGCGCCGACCTTGAGCGACGGGCTGTCTTCCCGCTTCAGGTGCGGAAAGCGCGCCTCGATCTCGGCATTGCGCAGGCGCAGCGCGTCATACTCCGCATCAGTCAGGGCCGGCGCGTCATTCTGGTAATAGGCGGCGTCCGCCTCGGCGATTTCCCGCGCCAGCCGCGCGAGTTCTGCGACCGCGTCCTGCTCGGTCAGCGCGCTGGCAGGGGTTGTGCCGTTCATGCATCCTCCAACAACCTCCCGGCTGCGGCCCGCGCCTCATCGGTGATTTCGGCGCCGGACAACATGCGGGCAATTTCTTCCTGCCGTGTCCCCGCATCTAGCGTGGTCAGCCGCGTCCCGCCAGCCTTGGCCGACTTTTCTACAAGCCAGTGCGCATCCGCCGCCGCCGCGACCTGCGGACTGTGTGTGACCGCCAGCACCTGACGCGAGACCGAGAGCCGCACCAGCCGCTCGCCGATGGCGGCTGCCACGGCCCCGCCGACGCCCTGGTCGGCTTCGTCAAAGATCAGCGTGCCCGCACTGCCCGCCTCGGCCAACGCGCATTTGAGCGCCAG
>JBGTKE010000093.1:0-2631 GCA_041744775.1 Hyphomonas sp.
ATCCCGACGCGCTATCGGCCATCCGCGATGCCCAGCGCCGGGCCGAGCGCGCGCTCGAGAATGGCAATGAGGGCCGCGCCATCATGGAGCAGGAGCGGGCGACTGAATTGATGTCGGAACTGTCACGCGGTGTCGCGGGCACGCTGGACGCCCTTCGGGCCCAGCGGCTCGGCGAACAGGGCGGCGGCACGGATCCGATGGGCCGGTCGCTGATGGGCGCCGGCAATGACGGCGAAGGCGTCAACATTCCGGAACAGTCCGAACGCCAGCGCGCCAAGGATATCCTCGATGAACTTCGCCGACGCTATAACGAAGCGAAAGACGAGGAAGAGCGCGAATACTTGCGCCGGTTGCTGGACCGGTTCTGAACCGCTTGCGCGAGTGCGGGTTCCCTGACTTGATACTGGGAAACGGGAGGAGCAGGCCATGGCGCAGCGCTGGGAATATTCCAAAGGGCTCAAGGATATCGGCGGCGGGCTCTATGCCTGGCTGCAGCCGGATGGCGGTTGGGGCTGGTCGAATGCAGGCCTGATCCGCGACGGCGAGGCGTCGTTGCTGGTCGATACATTGTTCGACATGGCACTGACGCGCGAGATGCTGTCCGCGATGGAGGATGCGACCGGGATCGGCGCCGGGCAGATCGGCACGATCGTCAACACGCACGCCAATGGCGATCACTGCCACGGTAACGGATGTTGTCCGCAGGCGGAGATCATAGCATCGGAGGCCAGCGCCCGGGAAATGGCCGAAGTGCCACCGGCGACACTGGCGATGTTCAAGGCGGCCGGCGCGAAACTCGGCCCGGCGGGAGCCTACTTCGCCGACATCTTTGCGCCGTTCGATTTCGAGAATGTCGATGAGCGCACGCCGACGAAGACGTTCTCGGGCGCGATGGAGGTCAAGGTCGGCGACAAGGCCGTACGGCTGATCGAGGTCGGCCCGGCGCATACGGGCGGGGATGTGCTCGTGCACGTGCCGGGCGACAAGGCGGTGTTCACGGGCGATATACTGTTCATCGACGGCACGCCGCTGATGTGGGCGGGGCCGGTGGCGAACTGGATCCGCGCCTGCGAGACGATCATCGCGATGGATGTGGAGGTCATCGTGCCGGGGCATGGTCCGATCACGGACAAGGCGGGCGTGCGGCGCGTGGCGGATTATCTCGCCTATGTGGACCGCGAGGCGCGCAAGCGGTTTGACGCCGGACTGAGCGTGCGCGATGCGGCGCACGACATTTCGCTCGGTGACTATGGGAGATGGGGTGATGCGGAGCGGATCGCCGTCAACGTGGACAGTCTGTACCGGGAGTATCGCGGCGACGGCCAGGTGACGCCGGTGATCGAGTTGTTCGCCCTGATGGCGGAATTGCGGGACGCGCAACGCCGCTGACGCTATCAGGGATCGCCTCAGCGGTTCGCGCCGGGCACCCATTTGACATCATCGGCGCCGTCCTTGTTGGCGGCGCGCCCGGCCACGAACAACCAGTCCGACAACCGGTTTATGAAGGCGAGGGCGACGGCGTTCACCGGTTCGTCCGGCAGGGCGGCGAGTTCGGCGACCTCGCGCTCGGCTCTCCGGCAGAGGGTGCGAGCCACATGGAGATGGGCCGACAGGGCCGATCCGCCGGGCAGTATGAAACTGTCGAGCGGCGGAATGACCGCGTTCATCGTGTCGATCTCGGACTCGAGCCGGGTGACCTGGGATTCGACGATCCGCAGCGGTGTCCATTCCAGCACGCGCCCCCGGTCGGGTGTCGCAAGGTCGGCGCCGAGATCGAACAGGTCGTTCTGGATCCGGCGAATGGCGGCCAGAATCGCGTCTTTGGCCTCCAGCGCGGCAACGCCGAGGGCAGCGTTCAGCTCATCCACCGTGCCATAGGCGGCGACGCGGGGATGCCATTTCGGTACCAGTTCGCCGGTCGAGAGGCGGGTTTCGCCCTTGTCGCCAGCGCGCGTGTAGATCTTGTCGAGCCGGACCATGCGCGCTCTCCCTTGCTTATCCGCCGAACCTGATCGCACCCGCAACCACGCCCAGCAAGACGAGCAGCCCGATGGCGGCGGCCTGCAGGATGACGCGCAGACGCATCAGCTGGTTCGAGCGGCTCGCCTGCTTTGCGTCCCGGCGGGCCAAATTGGCGATTCCGATGATGAGGACGACCACAATCGCGGCGAGCAGAATGTAGAAGCCGACGGTCAGTGCGCTTTGCATGGGGCTCCAGCCTTTTTCACAAGTTTCACAACGGACCATAGACCGGAGGCGCCGTTTCGGCGCTGCTGCATCCGGTCGCGGCAGGAGGCGTCAGTTCTCATTTTCGAGCCGGGCGGCGAGCGCTTCAACCCGGACGGCCATCGCCAGCAGAAGGTCGACGGCCCGCGCTTCGGTATCCGGGCGGGCAGGGACGCCGCGCTGGGCACTATCGAGCTCGTCGAGCAGGGCGAGGGCCGTGATCAGGAGCAGGCGCTCATCGCCGATATCGCCGACCGAATCGGCGATCTGGCCCACCCGCGCATCCAGCTGGTCTGCAAGGCGCTGAATCCGCATTTCCTGGCCCGGCGCGCAGGCGATCGAGAAGCTGCGGCCCCGGAGCCGGATATCGGCCTTGGCCACGCGTCAGTCCTCCTTGCCGAGGGC
>JBGTKE010000094.1:0-1750 GCA_041744775.1 Hyphomonas sp.
GGCACAGCGCTCACCGAGGAACAGCTGCAGCTGATCTGGAAAGCCGGGCCAGAGCCCGTGATATGCTTCGACGGCGACCGTGCCGGCCTCGGCGCCGCCTACCGCGCGCTGGACCGGGCGCTGCCCTTTGTCGAGCCCGGCCGCTCGATCTTCTTCGTGCTGCTGCCGGACGGCATGGACCCGGACGACCTGATTCGGGCGCGCGGGGCGTCTGCGATGCACAACGAGATCGAACGCCGCCTGCCTTTGTCCGAACTTCTATGGCGGCGCGAACGCGACGCCGAGCCGCTGGATACACCCGAACGCCAGGCCGGCCTCGAAGCGCGCCTGATGGCGGCCTGCAGCCAGATCCGGCACGGCGGCGTGAAAGCCGCCTATGAGCGCGACCTGAAGTCCCGGCTGCGCGACCACATGTGGGCCCTTCGTGACGCAAAACGCAGCGCCAGCTACAGGAAAGGCCGGCCCGGATCGGCACAGAATCTCCTCGAGGGCGAGCCCGCCCAGACCGAACTCAAGAAGGGCGCGCCGGCCAAGCTGCGCGGCCTCGGCACGCTCGCCATGGCCATCGACAGCCCCTATCTCCTGGCCATCGGCACCGAAACGCTCGCCGCCTGTGCACTGGCCGACCCGGATGTGGTGAAAATCCGCGATGTGCTTTTGGACTTCGCAAATGCGGGAAAGCCTATTGACCGGGGGATACTGACCGCCCATTTAACGCAAACTGGGTTCATGCGTGCTGCCAGTTTGCTCAAAGAATATCCCGTAACGTCTCAGATAGCGGCCGATGGGCCCGAGGCACGGGAGTGGCTGATCGCCCTCGAGCAATATGTGGCAGCCGGGCGTCCCGGCCAGGAAAACCTCGGCTCTGGCATGGATGATGCGAGCGGGGGAGCCTCGGCGTCGCCTTCGGGTTGGCGGCGCAGGCATCAAATGGTCGCGGAGCGACGAGCCCTAAAGGCTCGCATGAACGAGGCAGCAGGCAAACGCAGCGACAGCTGACGGCAGGGCGATTGGCAACAGGCGTGGGGCGGCAACCGGCGGCCACCTTCGCCAGGGAGAACTGGACTATGGCGACAGCCACCAAAAAGAAGAAAAACACGGCCGGCGACGGCGAGGGTGAAGACGACAAGGAAACCGAAGCGGGTCTTGTCGATTTCAATGCGACAGACGTCAAAAAGGTCCTGAAGCGCGCCCAGAAGCGCGGCTTCATCACGCATGACGAAATCAACCAGCTGCTCCCGGATTCGGACATGAGCTCCGACCAGATCGAGGACGTGATGTCCCAGATCTCCGAGATGGGCATTGCCGTCGTCGAGACCGAGGAAGAAGCCGAGGAGCAGGGCAAGGCCCTGACCAAGCTTGAGGACAGGAAAGTCCTCGCCAAGAAAGGCAACGCGCGCGGCTCCGACCGGACCGACGACCCGGTGCGGATGTACCTGCGCGAAATGGGCGCCGTCGAGCTTCTTTCCCGCGAGGGCGAGATCGCGATTGCAAAACGTATCGAGGCCGGCCGCGACGCGATGATCCGCGGCCTGTGCGAAAGCCCGCTGACCTTCGAAGCCATGATGGTGTGGCGCGACGAGCTGATGAACGAGCGCATCCTGCTGCGCGACCTCATCGACCTTGAAGCGACCTATGGCGCGGAAAACCCGCCGCCGGAACCCAAGGTGATCGAGGAGAAGCCGCCCGAACCGGTCGTTCTCGCGAAGGGCAAGGGCAAGCGCCAGAGCCAGGAAGAGATCGACGAAGT
>JBGTKE010000095.1:0-1953 GCA_041744775.1 Hyphomonas sp.
CATGCCGCACCTGCTCGTCGCCGGCACCACCGGTTCGGGCAAGTCGGTCGGCGTCAACGCGATGATCCTGTCGCTGCTCTACCGCCACACGCCGGAACAGGTCCGCCTGATCCTGATCGACCCGAAGAAGCTCGAATTTACAGTGTACGAAGGAATTCCGCACCTCCTCGCTCCGGTCATCACCAAGGCGCCGGAAGCGGTCAACGCGCTCAAATGGGCCGTGCGCGAAATGGAAAGCCGCTACGAACTGATGTCCAAGGCGGGCGTGCGCAACCTCGCCGGCTTCAACGAGAAGGCTTCGAAATACCGCGCCGCCGGCGAGCCGCTGGTGCGCAAGGTCCAGACCGGTCTCGACGAACGCGGCAAGCCGATGTTCGAAACCGAGAACCTGCCGATCGACCATATCCCGCAGATCGTCGTCGTGATCGACGAGATGTCGGACCTGATGGTCGTCGCCGGTAAGGAAATCGAGGGCTGTCTGCTGCGTCTCGCCCAGATGGCCCGCGCCGCGGGCATCCACCTGATCACCGCCACCCAGCGTCCGTCCGTGGACGTCATCACCGGCACGATCAAGGCGAACTTCCCGACCCGCATCTCCTACATGGTCACCAACAAGGTCGACAGCCGCACCATCCTCAACGAGCAGGGCGCCGAACAATTGCTCGGCAACGGCGACCTCCTCCACCAGGAGCCCGGCAAGAAGACCCAGCGCCTGCACGGCCCCTTCGTCTCCGACGAGGAAGTTTGCGGCGTCGCCGACTGGCTGCGCGAGCAGGGCGAGCCGGACTATGTGATGGACATCGTCGAAGCCAAGGAAGACGGCTCATCGGGCTCCCCGGTCATGGACGCCATGCTCGGCATGGGCGAAAGCGGCGGCGGCGAGGACGACGATTCCCTGTTCGCCGAAGCGGTCCAGGTCGTCATCCGCGACCAGCGCGCCTCGACCTCTTATCTCCAACGCCGCCTCAAGGTCGGCTATAACAAGGCCGCCGGTCTGATCGACCGGCTTGAGGAAGAGGGCGTCATCTCCGCCCCCAACCACGCCGGCAAACGCGAAGTCCTCACCAAGTCCAAGGCCGCCTGACGCGCCGCTCCGAACGAGCTTTGGTGGGAAACAAAGGCAAAGGCTCCCGACCTCCCGCAGATGGAGGCGGGAGCCTGATCGTTTGTAGGCGGAGGGTCTTCACCCCTCTCGCTCCGGAGAGGAGGGGCCCATTGCGAAGCAATGGGAGGTGAGGGGCTTGAGGCGCAAAACCGTTGCGCAAATTTCGCCCTTACGCCTACGTCTCCAGCCCCTCCCGCCCCACTCGCATCATTTTTCTCCTGTCATCCCGGCGAAAGCCGGGACCCAGAACCCCTTGAAATATCGGAAATTCCGGGTCCCGGCTTTGGCCGGGATGACAAGAGTCAAACTTTTTTGCAGCGCTTCGAATCCGGCAGCATCCCGGGCCGCCGTATGCTCCCGCCCATGCAGTTCACCGCCGCCCATCTCGACGAAATCCTCACTTTCAACTGGCCGGTTGCCGCGCGTCTCGTCGCCTGGGCACGGGCGCTCGGGGGCCTCGCGGCAGCCACGCTGCCCAAGCACACACTCCTCGAAGCCCGCCGCATCCTGCGCCCGGCCGAAAGTTTCATCCGCCGGCTGATCGTCATCATGGCCTGCCGGATCGAGATTCCGGACGAGCTGTCATCCCGGACAAAGGCCGCGCAGCGGCCTGCCGATCCGGGACCTTCTCACCCCCGCACGCAATCTCAAGGCCACCTCGGCTGCGCCGAACCCATCAGCTTCAGCACCGAGCCCTTCCCGAAAATCGCCCCCTTCGCCTATCCCGGCATCTGGGCGCCCGGCATGGTCCGCTACACCCCGCCCACGCCAGAAGAACTCGCCGCCGCCCCGCTCCCGGCCACCCACTTTTTCGCGCGTCTCGCCAGGCTTGAAGCCGCGCTCGCCGC
>JBGTKE010000096.1:0-13705 GCA_041744775.1 Hyphomonas sp.
GTCTTCCTGCAGCGCCAGCACGACGATCCGAGGGTCGGCGGCCTGGTCGGCCAGGACAAGCGCTTTGCCCGCTGGATCTTCGAGCAGCAGGAAATGTTCAAGGAAGTGCGCGAGACCGGCTCGCTGACCGATTACCTGCCGAAGGGCACTGCGACCGGCCCCGATCTGTCGCCGGCGCTGACGCGGCAGGCGCTGATCACGCGCGGCACGGTCATGGCGCGCAAGAAACTATGGGACTTCGCCTTCGAGGACCTGCGCGCGGCGTGCCATGTCGCAGGCGCCTATGACCGGCTCAATGCCAGGGAAATCTGGGCGATCCGCGAGGCCCTGTTCTCGAAGTATGGCTGCCCCGAACTGACGGCAGAACCCAGCATCGCGGCGCGCCTTGTCGCGCTGCGCACCGAGGGGCCGGCCGGGCGCGCGATAGCCAAGACGTTTGCCCGCGCCCTCGCCTGGTTCATCCGCACAGCAGTGACCCAAGGTAAAGTAGGCGAGGCGGCGCAGCTATCGCGGCTGGCGCTGAATCTCGTGACGGCGCCGATTCCCGAAAAGGCCTGAACCGGACAGGGAGGCCTGTTGTCAGGCAGTCTTCCGGGCCTCCGGCCGCTGCAACACGCGGCCCAGTGCGAAGCCCAGCAATGCCGGATCATGCTTGATGAAGCGAAGCCACAGATTTAGGTTAAGCATCATCCGCGCCTTCAACCGGTCGCGCTGCGCCCAGTAGAATTGCTCTCGGAACGCACGGATGCGCTCACGGGCGGTCTGGCGGGTCGGCTCGTCCACTAACGGCTCGCGCAGCAGGCGGGACAGCACCACCATGCTGAAGAACTTCTCCTGCGAGTAGCGCAGGTCGGTCGTCTTGACGCCGTGCCAGATGTTCGCGCCGGTACCGCGCGCGGCGCCGTTGCGGTTGTCGATGTACCAGCGGCCCGGATAGCGCGCACACTGATAGAAAAACTCGAAATCGTCAGCGATGGTGAACGACGCATCGAACCGGACACGGCGCGCGAGTTCACCCGAGAGCACCGTGACCGAGAGGTGCATGTGGCGGTACCACTCGCCGCACAGCGCGCGCAGTGGGAAAAGGATTTCCCTGACATGCGGCTCGTCCCCGACTACGCCCAGCATCTCGGCATCGAGGATCATGGACGGCTCCGTGTAGCCTTCGGCGAATTTCTGGTCGATGCGGATCGTGTCATAGAAGAAGCAGGCACCCGGGCGTGACAGGGCCGCCACGGCACGCTCGAGATGGCCCGGCAGCCATTGATCATCGGAATCGAGCAGCGCGACGAATTCTGCATCCGGGCTGACTTCGGCAAGACCGCGGTTGCGGGCGCCGTTGGCACCGGTATTACTCTGGACGACAAGGTTTACCTTTTCGCGCACGCGGGCCGGTAAGCTGTCGAGATCGAGAATGGCGGGCCGGGGCGAGCCGTCGTCCACAATGTTGACGCGGATATCGTCATAGCCCTGCGCCATGATCGACTTGACCGCGCGTACGAGATGCCCCGCCTCACGCTGGAAATACGGAATAACAACTTCGATGCGTGCCAAGCAGAGCCCCCCGAAACCACTTCAGGCAGGATGACCGCCTGGTTCCGGAACTTCCCTCAGGAAGGCCGGCAACACGGCAAATCTGCAAGCGGTATGCCACTTTGTAGGGTTAAGTAACCGCCGACTTTGACAGGACGCTTCGGACAATCGCGAAGATATCGTGGATGGCCTTGCGGTCCACGAGGAGCAGACCGCCGGCGTAGAGGACAACGCCCACCGGAACGCCGGCGAAGAGCAAATAGATATTGGGCCACTCCGCTGGCAGAAGACGCGTCATTCCGTAGACGGAAAGGCCCATCCCCACCGCCAGCAATGTCTGCACCCGCAAAGCCTCCCAGGCGTCCGACAGGTTTGCGCCGACGAGGTTCAGCATGGCGCGAAAGTTCAGTGGCGCGCAGATCAGCGTCGACACGAGGTAGCCGAGCGCGGCGCCCTTCAGGCCCCACTGCACGCCGATCAGCAGGCAGGTGCCAAGCGTGACCAGCGTGACCAGTGACCATTTGTACATCACGTCGATCCGGCCAAGCGCCATGAAGACGGTTGCCTGCACGGTGAGCAGGCTTTGCAGCGCGCCGTGCACCGCGAGCGCGGCAATGGGGTAGGCGGCGGGGGCGAACTGCTCGCCGAACAGGACATCCGTCAACGGTACCGACAGCGCCGCGATGCCTGCCATGGCGGGAAAGGTGAACAGCGAGATCGTCCGATAAGTCTTCAGAAGCGCTGCCTTGAGGCGGTTGGCGTCATCCTTGATCTGGCCCATCGTCGGCATCAGCACCTGGAAGAGGCCGCTCGCAAAAATCTCGATCGGCATCATCATGATGCGCCAGGCGATCGAGTAGTAGCCGAGGACCGTCGCGCCGAGGAAGCGGCCGATGATGATCATGTCGATGCTGCGGGAGAAGAACCACAGAATGCGGACGTTGGTCATGCCCCAGCTCACACCCATGATGGACCTGAGCTCGGCAACGGCAAACTCGAACTTGAGGGGCGCCTTTGAGGCTGTGCAGAGGGCCGCCGCCTTGATCGAGAACATCACCAGTTGCTGTACGACCAGCGACCAGACGCCCCAGCCGAGGAGGGCGCAGGCTAAAGCGGCCACGATGCCGGCCGTCACCGAAGAGAACTCCACGATCGCCAGTGTACGGAAGTTCATGTTCCGCAGCAGCCAAGCGCCGGGCACGATCATGGTGCCACCAATCAACATGGTGATCGCGAGGACCTGCAGGATCAGTTCGGCGCGCGGTTCCTTGAAGAACAGGGCGACGGCCGGCGCCGCGAAGATCAGGATCAACGTCAGCCCGGCGGCAGCGCCCATACCGGTCCAGAACGCGGTGGACCAGAGCTTGTCCGAGGGCTTGTCCGCGACAACCAGCGCCGGCTGCATGCCGAGATCACTAAACACCATCAGGAAGAACAGGAACGGGGCCGCAATCTGGATCAGGCCGAAGTCTTCAGGAGTCAGGAGCCGGGTCAGCACTGGGAGGATGAGAATAGCCGAAGCGATCCGCGCCGCATTGGCGGCCATAGTCCAGATCGCGCCCTTGGCCACGCGCTGGCCCATCGAGGCGACGCCCGTTTGGCCCGGCTTCGCGGCAGGCAACGCGAAAGACTGGTGATCCGTCATGAGGGCTCGGTGCAGGCTGGACTGATGAAACGTCGGGTCGGCCGGGAATAGTCTCGAGATGTTATAGAGTCATTTCGATGCAAGCGGCGGTCCAAACAGCACGCCAGACGAAATATCCTTGACGGCTAGTGTCCCGGTCAATGCCATCGACACCGAAAATTCACCATGAAAGGCCTTGAGCTGATTGAGCAAACCGGCTTCGCCCGCGCCAGCGAGGGCATAGACCCAAGGCCGCCCGATCATCGCCGCATCGGCGCCGAGAGCGACGGCCTTGAGGATGTCCTGGCCGGAGCGAACGCCGCCATCGAGCAGCAGCGTCGTTTGGCCGGACACCTTTTCGGCGATCCGGGGCAGCATCGAGATCGTGGAGGCGACGCCGTCAAGCTGGCGCCCGCCATGGTTCGAAACGACAATGCCGTCAGCGCCGCTTTTGACCGCTTCGACTGCGTCCTCCGGACTGAGGATGCCCTTGATGATCAGCGGCCCGGACCATTGCGACCGGATCCAGGCGAGGTCGGCCCAGCTGATCGAGGGATCAATCGAAGCATTCGCCCAAGCTGAGAAGTCTGCCGGCGTGGCGGCGCCCTTGACATAAGGTGCAATGTTTCCAAGCACATGCGGCTTGCCGCCGATGCCGACATCGAGAGCCCAGCCGGGATGCAGCGCGTAGGAAATGAGGCCGCGGCGAAGGCGTGCCCAGGCATTGCCGCCGCCGCTCATGGTGTTGCGGACGTCGCGGTAGCGGGTGCCGACGACTGGCAGGTCCACGGTCAGGACAAGGACGGACACTCCGGCAGCCTTGGCGCGCCCGATCAGGTCGGCGCAGGCGCCCCGGTCGCGGATCATGTAGAGCTGGAACCAGAGGGGCCCAGTGCCGGCGGCGGCCGTTTCCTCGACCGAGCACACGGACAAGGTGGACAGGCAGTAGGGGACGCCGAATTCGCCCGCCACCTTGCGGGCAGCTGCCTCGCCCCGCCGCGCCATCATGCCCGACAGGCCGACCGGCGACAGGGCAAGGGGGAGCGTTAACTCTGACCCAAAAAGGGTCACTGCCGTGGACCGCGCGGAAACATCTCGAAGTATGCGCTGATGCAGTTCCAGCCGCTCGAAATCGTGCACGTTACGGGCGAGTGTCACTTCTGCATAGGCGCCGCCATCGAGGTAATCGAACAGGAAGCGGGGCAAGCGCCGCTCGGCGAGCCTGCGGTAATCCGCAACAGAGGCAGGGGCGAGGGTCAGTGTCGGCATGGTAAAAACTCAACTTTCTGCCTGATCAGATGCAACCTTTATCAAGCCTATTGGTTTCCACTCGTTAGCGACTTCAATGCGCAAAGTAACGGTTCTGGGCTTTTATTAACGAATATTTCCGGTCCCGATATTCAGTTTCGAACCATTTGAGGCTAAAGGGGTGCACGAGCCCGAAACCGCGGTAGTTCCGGAGAATTTGGGTGGTATTAAACTTGCACGGGTTCAGAGGAGAACCCAGGCCATGTCGGCCGCGCAGAGAAACTGGGGAATGGTGAAATGTCCAAACTGAAACGCATGAGCCTGATGAGTGTTGCCGCTTGCGCACTGATTGCACCGGTGGCCTTCGGGCAGACCGATAACTTCTACAGCCGCAACAAGTACGAAGCCGTGATGGATCGGGCCCAGCCGGAGTTCGATCCGGAACCCGTTCGTCTCGGTGCCTTCCTTGTCCGCTCGCAGGCGGATCTTGGTCTCACGGCGACCAACAACGTGTTCGCCAGTTCGTCGAACAAGGAATCCGATCTCATTGCCCGCATCGGCGGCCAATTCGCCGCAGAAACCGACTGGAGCGTTCACTCGGTCGGCTTCGGTGCGACGGCCTATCGCAACGAGTATCTCGACCTCAGCGATGAATCGACGACCGATCTGACGGCGCGTCTGGGCGGCCGTCTTGACGTCACGCGGTCCTTCTCGGTCGGTGGGTATGTCTTTGCGGAAGACCGCGCCGAGCCGCGCACCGAGTTCGTCAACGACTTTGGCGTCGACAAGCCGATCCAGTTCACGCGCACAGGCGCCGTGGTTGAAGCCAACTTCCAGAACGACCGCATCCGCTGGAACAACAATCTCGGCGTGACAGACGAGAACTTCGACGACGGCCGGACCATCGTTGGTGGCTTCAACGTCGACCAGGACTTCCGTGATCGGTCGATCACGCATGGCCGTTCGCGCCTCTCCTATGCATGGACGCCGGACTTCGCCGTCTATGCGCAGGGTACCTTTACCGACAGCAACTATGACAACGAGCAGATCATCGGCGGCCTGCCGCGCTCGCGCGACTCCAAAGGCTACACCGTTGCGGGCGGTGTGGACTTCGAACTGACGTCGCTGGTCCGCGGCGACATCGCCGTGGGATACCTGAACGAAGAGAAGGACGACTCGTTCTTCTCCGACGTCAGTGGCCTGTCGCTGGATGGTCGCATGCAATGGTTCCCGACCCGCCTGACGACCGTCGGCTTCAATGCCGGGCGCCGCGTGGTCGATACCGGCGCATTCGACTCGCCAAGTGCTGTCGAAACGACCTTCGGCGTGCGCGTCGATCATGAACTCCGCCGCAACGTTGTGCTGTCGGGCTATGGTTCGGTCTACAACTACGAGTACGAGGAAACCGACCGCAAGGACGACAATGTCGAGTTCGGCGCGATCGCGACCTACAAGATGAACAAGCGTGTTCACTGGGAAGCCTTCGTTCGCAACCGCGATCGTGACGTTTCCGGCACCGGCTTGTTCGGGGACCCGTCCTACGGCGTGACCACCGCCGGTATTGGCTTGCGGCTCTATCCGTAAACCCTGATACTCTTCGGAGGCCGGCAAACGCGCCGGCCTCCGGTTTTCAATGTCTGAGGCCGTGTTTTGACCAAGTCTTTTTCGATCGAGTTGCCCTCCAACATGAATCCCCCAGGGGACGACCACACGGCGAGCGCGCCGCTCGACCTGAAGGCCCTTGTTGGAATCGTGTATCGCCGGTTCTGGCTGATCCTCACGGGCTTCCTGACGACATTCGGCATCATTGCATTCATCACCTTCACCCAGACGCCGTTGTACACGGCGCAGACGGTGGTCCAGCTCAACACCGAGGAACGCAACGTCATCGATCTCGGCGCGATCTTTTCGGGTCTCGGCGGCGCGACCGCAGCGATCGACACCGAAGTGATGGTGATCGGTTCGAAGTCGCTCCTTACCCGAGTGGCGGAACAGCAGAAGCTGGTGGAAGATCCGGAGTTCAACCCGTCGCTTCGCCCTCAGAAGCAAGGGCTGCTCTCTCCGGTCAAGGGGATCCTTCGCTCGCTGACCGGTGCAAATTCAAAGGCGGATCCGCTCTCGGTCCTGACGGCAGAGCAGAGGGCCATCGCCCAACTTGATACGGCCGTTGAAATCCTTCGAGGCAAGGTGGCCGTGGCCCGCGTGGGTACCACCTACCTGATCACGGTCGACGTTGTAAGTGAATCGCCGGAATCGGCCGCGCGCCTTGCCGACGAGATCGCGCAACAGTACCGGGTCCAGCAGCTCGAAGAGAAATTCGAGGCGACGCGCAAGGCGACCGAATGGCTGTCTGAGCGGGTGTCGGGCCTGCGCGAGGAAGTCGAGGAAAAGGAACGCCGCGTCGAGAATTACCGCGCCGAATCCGGCCTGCTCGCGGCCCAGGGCGCAACCCTCACCGAACAGCAGATCGCCTACCTCACGACCCAGAAAGCCACGCTCCAGGTCGACCTGGACCGTGCCCGGGCGCGATCTGAAAGCCTCCGCCGCCAGATGGCCAGCGGCGCCGGCGCCGATGGCATCTCGGAAGTGCTCGGCTCGCAGGTCATTTCTGACCTCAAGACCCAGCGCGCGGTGATCAACCGCCGCGTTGCTGAGCTTGAGACCAAGCTCGGCCCGCAGCACCCGGAACTGATCAGCGCCCGCAACGAAGCGGCTGACATTGACCGCCAGATCAATGCCGAGGTCCAGCGTATCGCCGGCAACATCGACAACGAACTTCGCGTTGCCCAGTCGCAGATAGGCTCGATCCAGGGCGAGATCTCGCGCTCGACAGGCCAGCTGCGCGGCAACAATCAGGCACTCGTGCGCCTGCGTGAACTTGAGCGCGACGCCGATACCAGCCGCATCCTGCTCGAAGAATTCCTGACGCGGTCCAAGCAGACTGGTGAACAAGACGCCCTGATCACCGCCGACGCCAACATTCTTTCCAAAGCCTCGGTGCCCACCGCGCCGAGTTCGCCGAAGACGATGCTGAACCTGATCATCGCTTTCCTGCTCGGCGCGATCATCGGCGGCGGCCTCGCACTGCTCACCGAAATGTTCGACATGAAGGTCAGCTCGACCGAAGACGTCGAACGCAAACTCGGGGCGACGCCCATCGGTTCGGTTCCATTGATCCGTACAGCGAGTTTCCTCGGCCTGACACAAACCAATCCGGCGGACTTTCTCGTCGAGAATCCGCTATCGGCCTTCGCCGAAAGCATCCGCTATCTCCGCGCTGCCATTGCATTTTCCGATCTCGACAGCGAGACCAAGACCGTCGCGATCTGCTCGTCCCTGCCCGACGAAGGCAAGACGAGCCTCACGCTCGCGCTCGGCCGGATGTCGGCCATGTCGGGATCGCGTACGCTGGTCATCGACGGCGACTTCCGCCGCCGCCAGCTAACCGAAACGGCTGGCCTCAAACCGGATATCGGCTTCGTCGAACATCTGTTCGGGGCGGGTCAACTTTCGGAAGCGATCGTCAAGGATCGCAAGACGATGCTGGACATCCTCCCGCTGTCGCAGAACGGCCATACGCCGCACGATGTGTTCGGCACACGCGCCTTCGACGACCTGCTGGAGCGTCTTCGTTCGATGTACGACCTGATCTTCATCGATACCGGTCCGCTGTTGCTGATGGCGGAAGCCAGGGTTGTGGCTGGCAAGGCGGACAAGACGATCCTCGTCGTGCGCTGGCGCCATTCCAGCCGTTCGGCAGCGCGCCAGTCGCTCAACTTGCTACGCAATTTCAAGGCGGATATTCTTGGCGTCACGCTGAACATGGTCGACCTCAACCGTAGCCGTCACCACCGTGACCCGGGTGCCACCTACAAGGCCTACCAGAAATACTACCAGATGGAGGCCAAGCCTTCGATGTTCAGCTGGCTCGGTCTCAGCAAAGGCAAGACGAATCCGAAGTCGCCGAAGGGATCGGTCGCCGTCCAGGTGCCGCCCTCGAAGGCGACGGGCCGCAACAAATTCGGGACCCGGATTTCTGCGGAATAGGCGAGACCGGACAGGTGTCGCAGCGGGCCCTTTTCGCACGAGTCAAAGCTGCAGGCACATCCGGCAGGACAGGACGCATTGAATGACCCGGATCGCCTTTTTCGGTCATGATGCCGCCGACGCCGCCGTGCGCCGCCGCGTCCGGGGATTCCTGGATGACGGCCTCAGCGTGACAGGCTTCATGATGCACCGGCGCGATCCGGGGCCGCTCGATTGGGACAATATCGACCTGGGCGAGACGCGCGACGGCGCGTTCTTCCAGCGCCTCCGCCAGGTTTTCGCCGGCGCCCGGCGGGCAGCCGATGCGCACGAACAACTTGCGGCCGCCGATGTGATCTATGCGCGCAATCTCGACATGCTGGCCTGCGCTTTCCTGGCGAAACGCCGGGCTGGCCTCGAAACGCCCGTGATCTACGAGAGCCTGGACGTCCACCGCCTGCTGACCCGGACGGATGTGATGGGCGTCGTCATGCGCTGGCTCGAACGGTCGCTGCTGAAACGCTCGGTTGGCCTTGTGGTGTCGTCGCCGGGCTTCATCCGCAATCATTTCGAGAAGCGCTATCCGGGCGGCTACCGCGCCTTCGTCGTGGAGAACCGGCTGGCACCGGGGGCGCAGTATGGCGCACGCGCCTGCGAGCGTAAATCCGTACCGGGTCAAGCCGCGCACCCGCTTCGCCTCGGCTGGGTCGGCAACCTGCGCTGCCAGCGCTCGCTCGACCTGCTTTGTCAGTTGGCGGACCAGTTTCCCGATACACTTGAAATCCGGCTGCACGGCCTCCCGTCGCGCTCCGAGATACCGGTGTTCGAACCGGTTATCGATGCGCGCACGAACATGACCTATGTCGGCCGTTACAAATCCCCGGAAGATCTCGCGGGCATCTATGATGCGCTGGACGTGGTCTGGGCGGGCGATTTCATGGAGGCCGGATACAACTCAGTCTGGTTGCTGCCAAACCGCATCTACGAGGGCGGATACTACTGTACGCCATCGATTGCGCCTGCGGGCACGGAGACGGCCGCGTGGCTGGAACGCCATGCCTGCGGGTTCATTCTCGAGGAACCGTTGGATGGTTCACTCCCGGAGCTGATGGGGCGTCTGATTGCCGACCGCGCCCCGATTGCGGCGCGCGCGGCCGCGCTGGCCCGGTTGCCGCAAGAGACCTTCATCCAGCCGCCGGGCTTCCTCGCGGACATCGTGAAGCGCAGCCTGAGGACGGAGACAGCCGCATGAGCATCCTGTCGATCCGCGCCGCTGCGCCCGAACCGCTGTACGCGATCCTGAAGACACGGACACGGCCGGCTGCCTGGTGGGAGCAGCTCACGGTGGTCATCTGGGTACTGTGTACTTTCGTGATCTTTCCGGGCAACGCCTACCTGCTGTACCCCTGCGCGCTGATCTTCCTGGTGCTGTTCGTCGTCTACAAGGACGTCACGATACCGATCGCTCTGCGCAGCCTGCTGTTGCTGATGGTGCCGGTACTGGGGGTCCTGTCGGCGGGGTGGTCGCCGGTGCCGGCGGAATCCTTCCGGTCCGGTGCGATGATGGTGCTGCACTTTCTGATCATGGTCACGATTGCCGCACGACTCGACCGCCAGCAGATCGTGCGTGCCGTGTTCTTTGCGGGGGTCATCGCGATCTGGCTGGAAGCGCCGAACTATGACCAGTTTCAGTGGGGTGGTTCCTACAACAGCAAGAACCTTCTCGCGATCCGGATGCTGGTCTGTATCCTCGCTTCACTGGCCGTGATGCTGGAGGCAAAGGAACACATCCTGCTGAGACTGGCGGCAGTGCCGGTCTTGATCGTCGCCTTTGTCTTCATGCTGGCCGCACAGTCAGCCACCGCGCTGGTCTTCTCGATCGTCGGCGTTGGCATCATGATTGCGCTCTGGATGATCTGGCAGCCTGTGGCCCGCGTGCAGCACCTGCGCTTCTTCATCATCCTGTTCGGGATCGCAGCCCTTGCAGCGGGCGCAATGGTCTTCCTTGCCAATCCGCAGAGCAATTTCGTGAACGACTTTCTGGCCTCCCTGGGCAAGGATGCCACGCTGACGAACCGCACGGTGATCTGGGAGGCGGGCAACCGGGTGGCCAAGGAGAACCCATGGCTGGGTATCGGGCTGGAAGGCTTCTGGCGCTATGAGGTCGGACAGGCGCAGACCCTGAATGAGCTCGATTACAAGGCCTACGGCACCAAGCTGTCCTTCCACAATTCGTATATCGAGACCAAGGTCGCGCTGGGCTATATCGGCATGGGTGCGATGATCGTGGCGATCGTCTGGAGCTACATGCGGACGGTCCTGAACTGGTTCCGCTCCCAGGGCATGGCATCCTCTTTCTTCCTGACAACGGCGACGGTGATTCTGATTTCGACCTTCACCGAATCATACATGACGGCGGCGTTCGACACATTTGTCCTGCTCTTCTATTTGGGCGCATTGACGGGGCTCGCAGAAAAATATCATTCAGGACAACGCAGTTACGTGCGTCTGAAGCCCGCCAGCGCCTGATCGCCGCCTCCCCGTTCACTCTCACATTGCCCGATGTTCGCCGGAATTGGGCCGGATTCTGTCTCTATGGTTAATGGTGGTACCGGTTTTCGGGTGCTTAGTGTCTTAAACCCAACGTTAAGCCTTGCCCGTTCTAGTGATCTCGATGTCAAGTTCGGAACCGATCATGCCAGTAGAAAGCCCAGTTTTCACGTCACAGGTTGGGATGTCCAATCGGACAAACTATGCGGCCATGAACGACTACAGCGAAGGCAAATGGCCCGTGTGGCTTCGTCTCGTCACAATCATCGGTCTCAGCGCGGGACTTTGGGGTGCCCTGATCTGGGCCGCCGTCTCGCTCTTCGGGTAATTCCTGAAATTTCTGATTGGTTGACGGTATCGGCTTTCAAGACGGACCGGACCTTGCTTATACATATCTGACCTTGCCGCGCGCATTCGGGCGCTATGCGGAAGCGCGAGCCGACAAGAGGAAGATCATGGCCGGAAAACTGTTGGTCACAGGCGGGGCGGGTTATGTCGGCAGTCATTGTTGCCGGGCCTTCGCCGAGGCTGGCTGGGACGTCACAGTGTTCGACAACCTGTCCACCGGTTGGCGGGACCTCGTGAAATGGGGTCCGCTGATCGTCGGCGACCTTCAGGACCCCGCCGAACTCAACGCCGCCTTCGAAAAGGTGAAGCCCGACGCCGTTGCGCACTTTGCCGGTTCTGCGCTGGTTGCCGAATCCGTCCGTGAGCCGTCGATCTATTACCGCAACAACACGATTGCGACCCTCAACCTTCTCGAGGCCATGCGCCGCCACGGCGCCGGTTACCTGATCTTCTCCTCGACCTGCGCCATCTTCGGCCAGGCGCAGTCGGACACGATCCGCGAGGATCATCCGAAGAATCCGATCAATCCCTACGGCATGTCGAAACTGATGGTGGAACACATGCTCCGCGACTTTGACGCGGCGCACGGCATCCGGTCCATTCCACTGCGCTACTTCAATGCCGCCGGCGCCGACCGCGACGCCAGGACCGGCGAGCGTCATGCCTGCGAAACGCATGTCATTCCGCTCGCCATGAAAGGCGCCTACGACGCCGGCTATGAATTCACGATCCTCGGCAGCGATTTCGACACGCCGGATGGCACCGCGATACGCGACTACATCCACGTCGAAGATCTCGCTGAAGCGCACCTGCGCGCGCTGACAGCGCTGGAAAAAGGTGCCGCCTCGGCCGCCTACAACCTCGGCACCGGCCGCGGCACGAGTGTCGCCGAAGTCGTGTCCGCAATTGAGCGCGCAACCAATCGCAAGATTCCGCGCCGCTACGGTCCGCGCCGCCCCGGCGATCCTGCCAGGCTCATCGCTCTGCCGGACAAGGCCCGCCAGGAACTCGGCTGGACCGCGACGCGCTCGAATGTCGACAACATCATCCGCTCGGCGCTGCGCTGGCACGAGAAAGACTGGGCCGAGACCGCCGCGCTCGACAAGGCGTGAGCCGCGAGGCCGCATCCGGCATGGACCAGGTCACGCTCATCATCCCGTGCTACAATGCGGCAGAGACGATCACCCGCACGATCGAGAGCGCCCTCGCTCAGACTGTCCCTGTGCGGATTATCGTGATTGATGACTGCTCCACTGACAACAGCTTTGAAATCGTCACCCGGTTGGCAGGCCAGAACCCGCAGCTGACAGCGCACCGGCAGGTCAGGAATGGTGGCCCCGGCGCAGCCCGGAATGCCGGCCTGCGCCTCGCCGAGACGACTTGGGTCACGGGTCTTGATTCCGATGACTTCCTGCTGCCGGACCGGACAGCGCGCCTGCTGGCGCATGCTGAGGGCAAGGATCTCGATTTCCTCGCCGACGACATCATACGGATCTGGCCAGGCCAGAAGGTCGAGGACGGCGTCCGGGTCTGGAAAGACGAGCCCGTTGGCGCCGTGGCCATCGATCTTGCCCGTTTCGTACGCGAAAACTCTCTGAAACATGCGGGCTATCGCCGCGAGTTGGGCTACCTCAAGCCGATGATGCGCACGGCTTTCCTGCGCAAACACGATCTCCTCTTCCGCGAGGACATGCGCCTTTCGGAAGACTATGACTTCTACGCCCGCGCGCTGGTCGCCGGCGCCAGGTTCGAGGTGATTGATCCGTGTGGATACATTGCGCTGAACCGCGAGGGGTCATTGTCAAAGGCCATCCCGACGCAGGCGATGCAGAAGGTAGTTGAGGCCGACCGCGCCTTGCTGGCGACGCCGGGGATCGACGGGCCGGCCAGAGCGGCGCTGCGCGAGCACCTTACCCAAACGCGCACTGATCTCGCATGGATGCAGCTGATCGATGACGTTCGTGCGCGCAGCCTGCCGTCTGTCCTTCGGGTTTTCGGAAGTCCGCCCTCCGTATCCGGAAGGATAGCCGTTCGCCTCGTCAAGCACGCGCTCCGGATTCCGCTGTATCCGGAGGGGCCCGGCGAAGGCCGCAAAGCCGTCCCCGCACTCAAGGCCAACTGAAACTCAGCGCACGTCAAACTTGTCGGCCTTCCGGTCGCCCAGCAGCATGCGCTGCTCGAGGCGCCGGCGGAGCGCTGCGTAATAGGTCTCGAGGAAGGCGAGGTCGGTCTCGCCCTCGGTCCGGGTCCAGCCGATCTTCGCCCGGATGCGCGCCGAGACCTGCGCCTTGATCTCGGGGGTCGACTGGCGAAGCACATCTTCAAGGACGTGGAGTTCGTGGATGCCATAAGCCTCGGTCTGGGCCTGCGTGAACG
>JBGTKE010000097.1:0-1575 GCA_041744775.1 Hyphomonas sp.
AGATGATGCCGCCGAGACCGCCTTCGGGGGTCGTGATCGCATAGAAGTGGCCGGTGTCCTCCTCGCGGGCGCGGTCATGGGTGGCGATCCAGGCGAGGGTCTGGGCCTTGGTCTGCTCGGGCGGGACGCTGGCGAGCATCATGTAGATGCGCGGGTCGTTCACGGCTCGCGTGAAGGGGCCGCTGTCGTGCGGAGTGACGGGGCGCAGCAGCAGCCGCTCGGTGCGTATCTCGGTCTCACTCATGGCGGCCTCTCGGGGGATATGCCTTGGGTGGGGGAGGGCAAAACGAAAAGGGGGAGACAGTGGCCTGCCTCCCCCCGGAAACTGGTCGTCTTCAACAGCGACCCGGCCACTCGTCTGTACGAGGCCGGTTGCTGTTGCCGGCCGTTACTCTGCCGCGTCCGCCGCCGGTACCACGTTGACGTAAACGCGGCCGCCCGACTTGTGTGCGTACTCCACCTTGCCGCCCTTGAGGGCGAAGAGGGTGTGGTCCTTGCCCATGCCGACACCCTTGCCCGGCCATTTCACGGTGCCGCGCTGACGCACGAGGATCATGCCGGGGACGACTTCCTCGCCGCCATATTTCTTCACGCCAAGATATTTGGGGTTCGAATCGCGGCCGTTGCGCGAAGAGCCGCCTGATTTCTTGTGAGCCATAGTCCGCTCCTCTTACCTGTGTGTCTCGCTTGAGGCCGTGGCCCCGGGGAAAATTATGCTTCTGGCGCGGCTTCGGCCGCTTCAGCCTTCGGCGCGGCTTTCTTGCGCGTGGCCTTCTTCTTCTCGCCTTGGGCGCTGATGCCGGTGATCCTGATTTCCATCAGGTCCTGACGGTGGCCGATCGTGCGGCGGTAGGTCTGGCGCTGGCGCTTCTTGCGGGTGATCAACTTAGGGCCGCGCACATCGGCAGCGACTTCGGCGGTCACCGTGGCGCCCGCGACGGTGGGCGCGCCGATTGTGATGCCGGCGCCTTCACCGATCATCAGCACCTGGTCGAAGGTGACCGTATCGCCGGCCGCAGCCGACAGCTTCTCGATGACAAGCGTGTCGCCTTCGGACACTTTGTACTGCTTGCCACCTGTCTTGATGACCGCGAACATGGGCGGATCCTTCCGGATTGAACGTACAGAAACGGGGAGGCCGCCGCACCCGGCTGGGCGCCGCGACCGAAGCGGGGGGTAAACACCAAAGCAGCGGACGTGTCAAATCCGATGTTCAGGGCGCGGAGCGAGGCTGGATAGTCGGCGTGGTCGCAGGTTCCGGGGTTTCAAGGGCAGCCAAGATTTAGCCTGAACGGCGCATAATCAGCTATTATTGACTGATCGTTCTAGAATAACTATCTGTGCGGCATGGCCAGACCTAAGGAATTCGACGCAGGCGCCGCCCTGGACGCCGCTATCGGCGTGTTCCGGGCGCAGGGCTTTGCGGGTAGCTCGGCAGGCAACCTGACGCGCGCCATGGAGATCGGCCGGCAGAGCCTCTACGACACGTTCGGCGACAAGGCGCAGCTCTACCGGGCGGCGCTGGCGCGGTATACCGCGCAGGAGACCGAGGCGCACCCGGCGGCGCTGAGCACC
>JBGTKE010000098.1:0-10118 GCA_041744775.1 Hyphomonas sp.
GCCAGCTCCGGATCCGCCGCAATCAGCAAAGTCAGGCCGCGCCGCCGGCAGACTGTGGCCAGCGCCCGCGCCTTCACCTCTCGGTCCTTCTCTCCGAAATGCCGGTAAATCACCCCAAATCCCGCCGGCAAGCCCCGCGCGATATTTGCGGGGTTCGGCGTTCGGTCCGGATCGGTCACGAACAGGGCTGGGGGCAGGGCAGGGGGAATATGCGCCGCGCTGAGGCGCGCAGCGGCGATCAGCTTGCGCTGCGCCCGTCTTTGGGGTTCTAGGCTCATCGCCATGACCGATACGCCGGAAGCCGCAATTTCCAAACGCCGGGATGCGATCCTAACCGAACTCGCCGCGGCTGCTTCGCCGCCGCCGGTGCTGGTCGCGGTGTCGAAGATGCAGCCCGATGAGGCGATCGAAGCGATGCTCGCCGCCGGCCAACGCGTGTTCGGCGAAAACCGCGTCCAGGAGGCCAGGGCGCACTGGGAAACGCGCCGCGACCGGTTCCCGGACCTCGAACTCCACCTGATCGGCCCGCTTCAGTCCAACAAGGCCGAAGACGCCGTCCGCCTGTGCGACGTGATCCAGACGCTCGACCGGCCGAAACTCGCCGACGCGCTCGGCGCTGCCATGGCGAAAACTGGCCGCCGCCCGCGCCTGATGATCCAGGTGAACACCGGCGAGGAACCGCAAAAGGCCGGCGTTTCGCCCGGCGATCTGCCCGCGCTGCTGAACCACGCGCGCGCCAGAGGCCTCGAGATCAAAGGCCTGATGTGCATCCCGCCGCTGGATGAACCCGCCGGGCCGCATTTCGCGCTGCTGGCCAAACTCGCCCGCGCGCATGGGCTCTCCGCCCTGTCGATGGGCATGAGCGGCGACTACGTCCTCGCCGCCCGCTACGGCGCGACGCATGTGCGTGTCGGGACCGCGCTGTTTGGGGAGCGCGGTTAGGTCCGGATTTCGATCACCGACCCGCCGCCGAGCCGCTTCAACACCGCCCGCAAATCCGCCTGCGCCAGCGCTGCGCAGCCCTCTGTCGGCGCATACCCCGGCCGCGCGACGTGCAGGAAGATCGCGCTACCCTTTCCGGCCACCACCGGATCGTCATTATATCCAAGCTCCACGATCAGGTCGTACACGCCGTCCTCGCGCCAAAGCCGTTCATGGCTTCCACGGCAGGGCAGGGTCACCGGGCGGTTGTAATTCGGCTCGGCCGGGTCATCGCTCCACCCGTCTTCGGGCTTGAGCGCAATCACCGGCAGGCCGGTTTCCGGCGCCGTGCCCCGGTCCGGGCGGTAATAGACCCGCCGCGCGGGCCACTTGCCGATCGGCGCGGCGCCATCCCCCTCACGCTTGCCGGCAGCCGGTTTCACGCCGCCTTTTCCCAGGGCACAGCGGAAAACGAGTCCTTCGCCTTCAAATCGCCCGTCTGTGAAGGCAGTGAAGTGGCTGGCCAGTCTCGGCTCCCGGGATTGTTATTGGCGTCGGATGACGCCGCGAACTATGCAGCCCGGCAGGCTTGGCGCCAAGTGCGCCGGGACCCAAGCCCATGACGGCGTTCAAGGATTTTCGTGATGACGGCCCAGAAATACATCCTGATCGTCGATGACGAAGCCGACTTCCGCGACACGCTCGGCGAACAGTTCGAGCTCAGCGAAGGTTTCTCGGTCACCAGCGCCGGAACGGGCGAAGAGGCCTTGTCGCTGGCCGCCGCCCAGCGCGTCGACCTCGTGGTGCTCGACGTCGACATGCCCGGCATCAACGGCATCGAAACCTGCAAGCGCCTGCGCGCCGCCGGCGTCCGCGCGCCGATCATCATGCTCACCGGCCGTACCGGCGAGGCCGACACCGTCGCGGGACTCGATGCCGGCGCCAACGACTATGTCGCCAAGCCCTTCACCTTTTCGGTCTTGCTCGCCCGCGTCCGCGCCCAGCTGCGCAGTTTCGAGCAGACCGAGGATGCCACTTTCGAGATCGGTCCTTACGAATTCCGCCCCTCGACCAAGACGCTGCGCACGAACGAAGGAAAGCGGATCCGGCTCACCGAAAAGGAAACCGAGATTCTGAAATACCTCTACCGCGCCGGCGGCAAGGCGGTCGCCCGCGAGACGCTGCTGTCGGAAGTCTGGGGCTACAACGCCGCCGTCACGACGCACACGCTCGAGACCCACATCTACCGCCTCCGCCAGAAGGTCGAGCCCGACCCCGGCAATGCGCGCCTGCTGATGACGGATCCCGGCGGGTATCGGCTGCAGGCTTGAAGACCCTCACCTCCCACGACCTCCGGTCGTGGGTCCCTCCTCTCCCATTTCATGCGAGAGGGGTTTTCACATCGCCTGTTCACGGGTCCGTTTTGCTGGATGCGACTAGAGCATAACGCGATCTGATGGAATCAGATCGCTTGCTCTAGTTTTTTGATTTGTCGCAAATTCTTGCGCTCAACCGGTGCCCACTTGAGCGGAATTTGCTCTAACCCCTCCGCCGCGCCGCGGGAGAGGAGGGGCCCATTGCGTAGCAAAAATGGGAGGTGAGGGACTTAAACCTTCACCTCAACACTGATCGGCGCATGATCTGACGGCTTCCACCCGCCGCGCCAGGCGAGGTGCACGCGGTAGCTGTCCACTTTGGTGTCCGCCAGCGCGTCCTTGTTGGCCCAGATATGATCCAGCCGCCGGCCCTTGTTGGCTGCCGCCCAGTCCGCAGCGCGGTAGCTCCACCAGGAATACAGCTTCTGCTCCCGCGGAACGGCAAGGCGCGCGATGTCGGCAAAACCCGCCGTCTTGCGCGCATCCTCCAGGCGCTCGGTCTCTTCCGGCGTGTGCGAGACGATCTTCAGGAGTTGCTTGTGTGACCAGACATCATGCTCATGCGGCGCCACGTTGAGGTCGCCGACGAGTAGCCGCGGCACGCCCTTCTTCAGCTTCTTGTAGGACGGGCCCATCCGGTCGAGGAAGTCGAGTTTGTGCGCAAACTTCGCGTTGGCTGCCGCATCCGGCACATCGCCGCCCGCCGGCAGGTAGATGTTGTGGATCTCGAGCCCGTTCTTCAGCCGCGCCGCGATGCAGCGCGCATGACCTTCGCGGCAGAGATCCGGCGCTTCGGCTGCTTCCAACGGTGTGCGCGAGGCAATCGCCACACCCGCATGCCCGCCGCGCTGGCCGCGCATCAGCACATGGCCGAAGCCCATTTCCTTGAACGCCTTCAGCGGAAACTCGGCGTCCTGGCACTTCGTTTCCTGCAGGCAGATGACGTCCGGCTTCTCGGCGAGGACGAAAGCTTCCACGTTCGGCGCGCGCAGGCGCACCGAGTTGATGTTCCAGCTGACGATCTTGAGAGGCTTGGGCATCCCGCTTGCCTAGATCGGCGTTCCGGAAAGTGAAACCCGGTTCCGGGGAAAAGCCGCGAAAATAAAATGGAGTAGCCCCGAAAACGCCAACGCGCCCGAACGCGGGGAGTTCGGGCGCGCCGGACGCTTTTGACGGCGTCTTTGATCTGACCCTGACAAGCTGTCAAAGGTCTCGGCGGATCGGAAGGTTCACAGCGGGGGGTCAATGCTGCGCGAGGTTTCTTGGCCGCCGATAGTGGCAATAATGTCACTGCTTTGGAGAATCTCAAGTTAATTGAACGTAATTCCTGCTTCGCCTCAGCGGTTGTCCAGATCCTTCAGGATGAACAGGCGCGGGTTCAGTTTCGCCCCGGTCTCGACGCCGCTCAGCAGGACCGAGGTCCGCCCGCCATTCGCGTCCACCGTCCGCCAGCCGGTCAGGGCATTGTCCGAATTGGCGAGCACGACCGTCAGCGTGCCGTCCATCTCGCCCGACTTGTCGCGCAGCGTGATGTTGGTCTTGTCGGCCGTGCGGCGCACATCGATCACCTCGGCCTGTTTCTCGAAGTCGAGCTTGTCCGACAACAGCAGCGACAGCGGGGTCGAGGACAGCGGCACACGGTCGGTCGTCTCGAGGTCCGAATCCTGCAGCGCCACGGTCGTCCCGTCCGCCACGAGCACCAGCGGCACCGGGTCGTCATAGTCGAAGCGCACCTTGCCGGGCCGCGACATCGCGAACTGGCCGGTCGAGTAGGAGCCATCCGGCGAATATTGCTCGAACTTGCCGCGCGCCGATTTCACGGTCGCGAGCGCCTTGGAGGCCTCCTTGAGCAGTTTCGAGCGCTCGGCGGCACTCATCGGCGCGGCGGCCGGCGTAGTCAGGGCGGGGCTCGTCGGAGCCTGTTTCAGGCCGATGCTCAGCGGCGTGCCCATGATCAGGGCGGCGGCGCTGATACTCGCGATCAGGTTCATCATGTCTCCGGTCTCCTTTTATGACCTTGGGCCATGGTTTAGAGGTAAGTGCCTGAACCCGGTCTAAACAGGGCAGTTGGCTGACGTTTATGTGTTTGTCCGCGCGGGCGGGCGCGCCGGGTTGCAGATTTTCCGGCGGCATCCCATCTTGCGGGCAGACTCGCAAGGAACATCCGACATGGCAACCGCAGGGCTTCAACACACGCTGGACGGCACGGATCAGGGCTTCATCGCCGATGTGGTCGAAGCCTCGATGACCCAGCCCGTGATCGTCGATTTCTGGGCCCCCTGGTGCGGCCCGTGCAAGACGCTCGGCCCTATCCTCGAACGCGTCGTCGAGGGCAAGAAGGGCGCGGTCAAGCTCGTCAAGATCAACACCGAGGACCACCCCGCCTATGCCGGCCAGCTCGGCGTGCGCTCGATCCCCGCCGTCTTCGCTTTCGACAAGGGCCGTCCGGTCGACGGCTTCATGGGCGCGCTGCCGGAATCGCAGGTCTCCGCTTTCGTCGAGCGCCTGCTCGGCGGCACCGACAATGCGCAGGTCATCGCCGAAGCGCTCGGCCAGGCCGAAGCCGCCAGTCAAGCCGGCGACATTCCGCTCGCCGCCGAAATCTACGCCGCCGTGATCCAGGAAGATCCCGAAAACACCGCCGCCATCGCCGGCCTCGCGCGCTGTTACCTCGCGAGCGGCGACACCGAACGCGCGCTCGCCACGCTGGAGATGGTGCCCCCCGCCAAGAAAAACGAAAGCGTCGTGAAAAGCGTCCGACTCGCGATCGAGATGGCCGCCGACGCGCCGGCTCCGACCGAACTCGACGCCGCGCTTTCCGCCGTCAGCGCCAATCCGGGCGATCACGCCAAGCGCTACGAACTCGCCGAGCAGTTCGCGGCCGCCGGCCGTTACAAGGACGCCGCCGATCACCTCCTGATCATCCTCACAGCCAAGCTCGGCTGGGAAGACGGCAAGGCGAAGACCAAACTTCTGCAGGTCTTCGAAGCCGCCGGCCCGGCCGATCCGGTAACCCTCGAAGGCCGCCGGCGCCTGGCCTCCCTTATGTTTGCCTGATCGGATTATTGCCCCACCTTTCCGAACAGGCCGAGCCGGAAGGGCATGACATGTCGCAGTACCGCAAGACCGCAGACCTGCCGGACACGCTCCCCGTGTTCCCGCTGCCCGGCGCGCTGCTGTTCCCGCGCTGGGAATTGCCGCTCAACATCTTCGAGCCGCGCTATCTCAACATGTTCGACGATGCGATGCGCGGCCACCGGCTGATCGGCATGATCCAGTCGCTCGGCGGCCCGCGCGAGCGCCTGGAGATCGCGCGCGTCGGCTGCGCCGGGCGGATCACCAGTTATACCGAGACCGATGATGGCCGCTACCTCGTCACCCTCACCGGCATCTGCCGCTTCACCTCCGCCCGCGAACTTACCGCCGCCACGCCGTACCGGCAGGTCACCCCCGATTGGGAGCCCTTCGCCGCCGATCTCTACCCCGCCTCCGAGGAAGGCCTGCCGGACCGCAGCGAGCTGATCCTGTCGCTGCGCACCTATGCCGCGGCGCACGGCCTGCAGGCAGACTGGAGCGCGGTGGAAGACGCGCCGATGGAAACCCTCATCCACGCGCTCGCCGCCGGTTGCCCGTTTCCCGCCCCGGAAAAGCAGGCGCTGCTCGAAGCGACGAGCCTTGCCGACCGCGCCCGCACGCTGATCGCCCTGATGGCAATGAGTGCCAGTGGCGGCGACACCGGTCCCGTGCAATAGAGACCGCCATGAGCGAGCCCGACACTCCCGCCGAATTCATGCCCAACGGCGTCGATCCGCGCCTCCTCGAACTGCTGATCTGCCCGGTCACTCGCCAGCCGCTCACCTATGACCGCGCCTCAAACGAACTCATCTCGAAGAAGGCGCGCCTCGCCTATCCGATCCGCGGCGGCATCCCGATCATGCTGGAAGAAGAAGCGCGCGACATGGACGAATTGCCCGATCTTGGCGGCGCCGGCGAAGATATTCCGGAAGAGCCAGACACGGGGGAGGAGGCATGACCGCCCCCGCCTGGCCCGCGCGCCTGACCTTCCGCGCCAGCGCACAGGAACTGTTCGCCGAGTTCGATGACGGCCAATCCGGCCGCGTGCCCTACAAGCGCCTGCGCGAGGAAAGTCCGTCCGCGGAAGTCCAGGGACACGGGCGCGGCCCCAAACCGCCGCAGGCGCCCGTGCCGGATGACATCCGTGTACTGAAAGCCGAACCCGTCGGCCGCTACGCCCTGCGCCTCTTCTTTTCCGACGGCCACTCCAGCGGCCTCTATACCTGGGATGTAATCCGGGGACTGACGGTCGGGGACTGAACTCGGCGGGCTGTCATCCTGGACAAGGCGCGCCAGCGCCGCCGATCCGGGACCTTCTCTCGGCTCGTGCCTGAACAAGGTCCCGGCTCACGCGCTTCGCGCTGGCCGGGATGACAGGTCCACCTACCGCATCAAGCTCGGCAAATGATCCTGGTCCGCACTCGCCTGCCGGGCCAGGGCGCGGCGCAGCGGCGTGATCCGGTTCGCCGCCGCCAGTGCCAGCCCGCGCAGCGGCTTCAGCAAGACATTGTCATTCGAGAACGCCCGGTCGATCAGGTCCATCGCCATCGCCGTCGCCGCTGCATCGAAGCGCCGCCACTCCTGGTAACGGGCGAGCACCGTGTCGCTGCCTGGATCGAGCCCGGTTTCGCGCGCCTCGGTCATCACGTCGATCAGCGCGCCGACATCCTTGAAGCCGAGGTTCAGGCCCTGTCCCGCCAGCGGATTGATCCGGTGCGCGGCGTCGCCCAGCAAAGCCGTGCGCGGACCCGTCATCTTCTCGGCAATCTGCATCACCAGCGGATAGGAGAAGGGAGGGCCATCGAGGCGCATCTCGCCCGCGAAATCGGCAAAGCGCGCATTCAGCTCCGCCTCGATCGCCTCCTTCGGCAGCTTTGCCAGCGTCTCGGCGGCGCCCGACTTCATGTACCAGGCAAGGTTCGCACGGTCGCCCGGCAGCGGCAGGGTGGCAAACGGGCCTTCCGGCGTGAACAGCTGGCGGGCGATCCCGTGATGCGGGCGGCTGAGCGCCACGTCGGCCGCGAAGACCGACTTTCCATACGCGCGCCCCTCGGTCCGTATGCCGATGGATTGGCGCACCGCCGAGTGCAGCCCGTCACAGGCCGCCACCAGGCCGGCTCGGATGACGCGCCCATCTTCCAGCACGATCTCGGCCCCCGCCGGACCCGTTTTCATGCCCGAAAAGCGGGCACAGCGCAGCCAGGTGAGGCCCGGCGTCTCAGCTGCGCGGCGGTCGAGAGCCGCCTGAAGTGCCCCGGCGGGCACCATCTGGCCCAGCGGTTCGCCCTCCGCGTCGGGCGCAAGATCGCCGGACGAGAAGGCGGCATGCGGGGCGCCGAACCAGTGGGTGCCGCCGTCTTCCGCGTCGAGCCCGTTGAGGGGCGTGATCTGGTCCGCCAGCTCCGCGCCGATGCCCGTCGCCTTGAGCAGGCGCCAGCTCCCGCGCACCACCGCGAACGTCCGCGTATCTGTTGCATTTGCGCCAGCCGCAGGCCGGCCATCGATCAGCGTCACTGCAAGTCCCGCCTGCGCCGCCAGGATCGCCAGAGACGTGCCGACCGGGCCCGCGCCGACGACCGCGAGGTCGGTTGTAGGAGGCAGGCCGGGTTCTGTTTCGCGCATGTGAATGAGGTAGCGATGCTGCGGTGCGGCGTCCAGCACTGGCACCGAATTGGGCGTTTGGCCGCAAGCGTGCACAAAGATTAACCATCCAACCCCCGAATTGGCTGCGCCCTACCTCTGCCGTGCGACTTTTTCGAGCAGCCGAAATCATATCGGCTCCGGGAGAGCGCGGGGGGTCCGAGCTCTGCAGGAACGAAACAGAGGAGGGGCCAATGGGCCGATTGACTGGACGTTTGATCCGCGGGGTTATGCTTGCCCCGCTATCGTTGCTCACCGCAGGCTTGGTGTGGGCACAGGAAGAGGCTCCTTTGAGCCTTGAGGAGCGCCTTGCCGCGCTCGAGACTGTACCGGCCTATGTCGACAACAGCTACCTGTTCCTGATCGGCGGCCTGATCGTCATGTTCATGGCCGCGGGTTTCTGCATGCTCGAGGCGGGCCTCGTGCGCTCGAAGAACGCCGCGATGCAGGTCACCAAGAACGTTACCCTGTTCTCGGTCGCCGGCCTGATGTTCTGGGCCACCGGTTACAATCTGGGTTATCCCGGTGACGCGACCCTATTCGAGGGCCTCGTGCCGACCAATTTCGGTCCCTGGAGCGGCGGCGATCTCGACGTCCAGTCCGACGCAGGCTATGCGCCGGCGTCCGACTGGTTCTTCCAGATGGTGTTCGTCGCCACGGCCGCCTCGATCGTGTCGGGGACAGTGGCAGAGCGCGTGAAGCTTGTGCCCTTCCTTCTGTTCACGGTGGTCCTGACGGCGTTCATCTATCCCGTCGTCATCAGCTGGCAGTGGGGCGGCGGCTACCTGTCGGCCAACGGCTTCTCCGACTTTGCCGGCTCGACGCTGGTGCACTCGACCGGCGGCTGGGCTGCGCTTGTGGGCGCCCTCATCATCGGTCCGCGCCTCGGCAAATATTCCGGCGGCCACGTCAACCCGATGCCGGGCTCCAACATCCCGCTGGCCGCCCTCGGCACACTGGTCCTGTGGTTCGGCTGGTTCGGCTTCAACGGTGCCTCGCAGCTCGCGGCCGGCACCGCCGCTGACATCAACGCCGTCGCGCAGATCTTCGCCAACACCAACATGGCCGCCGTCGGCGGTGTCCTCGCCGCCACGATCACGGCCGCGATAATGTACAAGGGAAAGATCGACGCCACCCTGGTCTTCAACGGCGCCATCGGCGGCCTCGTCTCGATCACCGCCGAACCGCTCGCCCCGTCGATGGGCATGTCGGTCCTGATCGGCGCGGTCGGCGGCGTGCTGGTCGTGTTCACCGTCCCGCTGCTCGACAAGCTGAAGATCGACGACGTGGTCGGCGCCATCCCGGCTCACCTTGTCTGCGGCATCTGGGGCACCATGATCGTCCCGCTCACCAATGACGGCACGAACTACGTCTCGCAGGCCATGGGCGTCGGTCTCACCGCTGCCTTCGTTATCCTCGCCTCGGCCATCGTCTGGTTCGCCCTCAAGTTCACGGTCGGCGTGCGCCCGACCGCAGAGGAAGAAGAGATGGGTCTCGACCGGGCAGAAATCGGCCTCGAAGCCTATCCGGAGTTCTCCAGCCGCTAAGGCGAAGGCTTCGCGCAACCAACAAGGCGCCCCGGTGGAGAAATCCGCCGGGGCGTTCCTCATTTGCTGTCCAAAACCTAACGGCTCCGGATTCCCGCAGTTTCGGGCCTTCTGCGCCAGAAACCTGCGAATTCCACAGGCCACGTTTGCGCCGTGTTAAGCCTAACCGGCGAAACCTGACGCTCCGTCCCCCGCAACTACTGGAGCACCCGCCTCATGAAAGACACTGCCTTCCGGGACGAAGAACTGCGCACGGTGAGCGATCCGGTCTGGCGGATCCTGACGGGCGCCGCTGCCTTCGGGGCAGGGGTCTTCATCTGCGGCAGTGTGGGCTCCTATGTTCCCTCCGACCCGAGCCTGAACGCCGCCACCGGCGCCAGCGTGCAGAACCTGTTCGGCGCCACCGGCGCGGTGTTCGCAGATCTGGCGCGCCAGGTCTTCGGCTGGTCCGGCTGGATCGCCGGACTCGCGCTGATGATCGGCGGCGCCATGCGCGCCGTTTTGGTCGGCAAGCCGCGCATCAGCCGCTGGGTCTACGGCGCCGTCGCCGTGCCGCTGT
>JBGTKE010000099.1:0-2833 GCA_041744775.1 Hyphomonas sp.
CCTCGGCATCGAAACCGTTGCCGTCTATTCAGACGCCGATCGCGCCGCGATGCACGTCCGCGAGGCGGACGAAGCCGTCCATATCGGCGCCGCCCCCGCCGCCGAATCCTATCTGCGCACAGACGCCATCCTCGCCGCCGCAGCCGAGACCGGCGCCGACGCCATCCACCCTGGCTACGGTTTTCTGTCCGAGAATGCTGCTTTCGCCGAAGCCGTCCTCGCCGCCGGTCTCGCCTGGGTCGGCCCGCCGCCGGCCGCCATCCGGTCTATGGGCCCGAAGGACGAAGCCAAGCGCATCGCCGAGGAGGCGGGCGTCCCCGTCCTTCCGGGCTATCGCGGCGAAGCGCAGGACATCAGCACCCTGACGAAAGCCGCCGAGAAGGTCGGCTACCCGCTCCTCATCAAGGCCGTCGCCGGCGGCGGGGGCAGGGGCATCCGCCAGGTCTCGCGCGCCGCCGACCTCCAGGCCGAACTCACCAGCGCCGTGCGCGAAGCCGAATCTTCTTTCGGCGATGGCCGCGTCATGCTCGAAAAACTCGTCGAGCGCCCGCGCCATATCGAAATCCAGGTCTTCGGCGACCAGCACGGGGGCGTCGTCCACCTGTTCGAACGCGACTGCTCCCTCCAGCGCCGCCGCCAGAAAGTCATCGAGGAAGCCCCCGCGCCCGGCATGCCGGAACCCGTCCGCAAGGCTATGACCGACGCTGCCGTGAAACTCGCCAAGGCCGTCGGCTACCAGGGCGCCGGCACCGTCGAATTCATCGTGGACGGATCAAGACCGCTCGCCCTCGATACCTTCTGGTTCCTCGAAATGAACACCCGCCTGCAGGTCGAACACCCGGTCACCGAAACCATCACCGGCACCGATCTGGTCGAATGGCAGCTGATCGTCGCCTCCGGCGGAAAACTCCCGCTGAAACAGAAGGATATCAGGATCACGGGCCACGCCTTCGAAGCCCGCATCTGCGCCGAAGACCCCGCCGACAGCTTCCGCCCCGGCGCCGGCCTGATCCTCGAATTCGGTCTCCTAGAAGAACCGGACGGCGAGACCCTGCGCTGGGACACCGGCTTCGAATCCGGCGACCGCGTGCCTTCCAGTTACGACTCTATGATCGCCAAACTGATCGTACACGGAGCAACCCGCGAAGCCGCCTTGGAGCGCCTCACAGACGTCCTCGCCCACACCCAGCTCTGCGGCGTGCCCTCCAATACCGGTTTCCTGCGCCGCTGCGCGCTCTCCGATGACTTCGCCGCGGGCACCCATCACGTCAACTGGATCGGGGACCATCTGGGCGCGCTCGCCAACGTGCCGAATGCCCACCGCGCCGCTTCCCTCTCCGCCGTCGCCACCCTGCTTCTAGACGATGAAGGCGCCGTCTCCCCCTGGGACCTGCACGACGGCTTCCGCCTGAACTCCGTCCCCCGCCGCGCGGTCCTCCTCGGCGCTGACGGTATCGCCGAACTGGTCGACCCGGACGCCCCGCTCAGCGAAGACACCCCGTTCCCGCTGATCACCGATCTCTCGCCCCGCCGCTTCGCCGTCACCACCGGCGGCGACACTTTCCTCGTCACCATCCCCGAATTCAGCGCCGACGCCGACGCCGCCCTCGGCGGCAATGTCGTCAAGGCCCCGATGCCCGGAAAAGTGCTCAGTGTACTGGCCAAAGCAGGCTCGCAAGTCACCCGCGGCGAAACTCTCGCCGTCCTCGAAGCCATGAAAATGGAACACGCCCTCACCGCCCCCCGCGACGGAACGGTCGAAGCTGTCCACGCCAGCGCCGGCCAGCAGGTCGCGGACGGCGATGTTCTGGTCATGCTGGTGGATGAGTGACCTGGAACCCTTCTCCCAAGGGAGAAGGGGCTCAAGAATCTACCCAGCCCAACTCAACCCCGCCTGCATCGTCGCCCCGCCATCCGCCTTCACCACGCTGAGCTCCAGCTTCCCCAAAACCGTTCGCCCACAGACCATCGCCGCATCCGAAACAAACAGCGGCCGCACGCCCCGGAACGCAAACGTCGCCGGCCGCCGACCCGGCTCGCGCCGCCGCGCTGCCTCCATCATCAAGATTGCCTGCAACGGCCCGTGCACCACGAGGTCCGGATATTTCTCCACTTCCTCCGCATAGGCCCGGTCATAATGGATCCGGTGCGCATTCTGCGTCAGCGCCGAGAAGCGAAACAGCAACACCGGATCGATCGCCGCCGGCTCCTGCCAGTGCTGCGGCTCGGCGGGCAGGGGATCGGCGGCCACATAAGCCGCCGGAATGGCCGCATAGACGATGTCCTGTTCCTCGGCCATCAGCTCCGCCCCGCCGCGCGACCAGGCATGACGCACCGTCACGAACACCATCTCGCCCGTCCGCCCGGTCTTCGCCGTCACCTTCGCAATCGTCGATACCCTGGTCAGCTCGTCGCCGATCCGCACCGGCCCGGAAAACTGGCACCGGCTGCCCGCCCACATGCGCCGCGGCAGGTCCACCGGCGGCAGGAACCCGCCCCGCTTCGGGTGCCCGTCCGGACCGGTATCGGAGGCGCGCACCACCGGCAGGAAATACAGCCACAGCCAGAGCGGCGGCAGCTCGGCGCGCAAAACGAAATCCTCGGGATCACCGTCCAGCGCCGCCGCGAGAGCCCGCGCCGGCCCAGGCGAGACCGTATCGATCCGCACCTCGGTCCGCCCGATCCAGTTCTGATACGCGCCTGTGTCCATGGAAGACTCGATAGTGCAATTGCTTGTCTTCTCAAAGCCGCCGAAACGCTGTCATCCCGGCCAAGGCCGCGCAGCGGCCGCCGAGCCGGGACCTTCTCTCCCCTCCAGCCTCAGCAAGGTCCC
>JBGTKE010000100.1:0-2212 GCA_041744775.1 Hyphomonas sp.
ACGCCCCGCCGGACGCTGAGGAAGACTGATCAACAAAAAACCCCGGCCGAAGCCGGGGTTTCAAGAGGCGGTTTCGAGGGGTTTGCGCCGCGCCTAACGACGCATGGTGAAGGTAATTCCAGCGAAGTCTTCGGAGTCCGACAGGCTCCTGTTGCGGTCGTTGAACTCGATTTCGCGGCGGATATAGCTGAGCGACAGCTCGCCGCCGGCACGCTGGATCGACACGCCCGCCTGCAGGTCACCGACGGTGAGCTGGTCGGTCATCTGCATGTCGGAGAAACTATTGGCGCCGAGGCGGCTCATGTCTGCATCCCAGACCAGCGCTTCGCCATCTGCACCGACGAACACATACCAGCCTTTCGGCATCTTGCCATCATCGACCAGGCCGAGGCCCTGACCAAAGCGAAGTTCACCGCCGAGCCGCTGGCCTTTCAGGTCGCCGCCATCGCGGACAGCAACGCGCGGCGCGAGGCCGACATCGAAGGCGAGGCCGGTCTGCACGCCGGTCGCCGCGATCGAGACGCCGAACGACATGTCGTTATCTTCAGGGTCGGGTTGGCCATAGCGCGACATCGCCACCTGGGCGGCGACGGAGGACAGCACCGGGCTCGCGCTCCAGCCGAATGCGGTGTCGGTGTGCGGCACGGCGCTCATCCCCGAACCGGTCAGGCTGAACGGAGACGGCGCAGGCACCGTGGCGAAAACGGCGAGCGGCGCATCAGGCGCCGACAGACGGATGCTGGGTGAAACGGGCGCGACGACCAGAAGCAGGTTGCCCGACACAGCATTGATGTCCGGTGCATTGAGGGCGCCGTCCCCGAACGAGCCGGGCATGGCGAGCGACATTCCAAGCGATTGTTCCGCAGCAGGTTCCGAAGCGTATTCAGCAGCGCCGGATGACACACACCCCTGGCAGGCCAAGGTGAGAAGGCTGGATGCGAGTGCGAACACCATTCCCTTAGTACCTTTCACGGTCGAGATCCTTACTTCACATATGTAAGAAAATGACCCTGTGTGCCTAACCTATAATGAATAAGTTGGGGGCCCAAACTCGTTTGCAGCTATCAAAGATTAATTCGTCGCTACGTATAATATACGCCCGGTATGAGTTGCAGTTCCCGGTATTCTTGGAGTTTTTAACGCAAGAACCGCGCCGTGCCATTTCGGCTCCGCATTAACCGGTTGATATAAATGGCGAAAATGGGGCTCCCCAGCCCGCTCCCGAATAGCAGACGCCCAGCTTGCGCCGGGCCATCCGATGTCGGGCATCAAGCCAGCGCCGGCCTATTGGCAGGCCAGGCACTCGTCATAGTCGGTCGACTCGATTTCCCTGAACGCTTCCGCGGCCTTTTCAGACCCGGCGAAAGCGGTCCGCTGGACCGATTTGGAGCGGCAATAGTAGAGCGACTTCAGGCCCCGCTCCCAGGCAGTCCAGTGCAGCATGTGCAGGTCCCATTTGGACACGTCGCCCGGCAGGAACAGGTTCAGCGACTGCGACTGGCAGATGAACGGCGTGCGGTCGGCCGCCAGTTCGATGATCCAGCGCTGGTCGAGTTCGAAGGCGGTCTTGAAGACATCCTTCTCCTGCGCGTCGAGACAATCGAGATGCTGCACTGAGCCTTCGTGCTCGAGGATCGAATTCCAGATCTCCGGATTGTTGAGGCCCTTGGCATCGAGCAGCGTCTCGAGCTGCTGGTTCTTCACAGTGAATGAGCCTGACAGCGTCTTGTGCGTGTAGACGTTGGCCGGGATCGGCTCGATGCCGGCCGAGGTGCCGCCGCAGATGATCGAGATCGAGGCGGTCGGCGCCACCGCCAGCTTGTTCGAAAAACGGGCCATCATGCCGACATCGCGCGCGTCTTCGCAGGGGCCGCGTTCCTTGGCGAGCTTCACCGAGGCCGCATCCGCGCCCTGGCGGATATGCTTGAAGATCTTGAGGTTCAGCGACTTGGCCGTCGCGCTTTCCAGCGAGACGTTCATCGCCTGCAGGAAGGAGTGGAAGCCCATGACGCCGAGGCCGACCGAGCGCTCGCGCTTGGCGGAATAGACCGCGCGGGCCATTTCCGGCGGAGCGCGTTCGATGAAGTCTTCCAGCACGTTGTCGAGGAAGCGGAACACATCCTCCATGAACATCGGCTCTTTCGACCATTCAAGGAACGTCTCGGCGTTCACCGACGAGAGGCAGCAGACGGCCGTGCGGTCGACGCCGCGA
>JBGTKE010000101.1:0-14648 GCA_041744775.1 Hyphomonas sp.
GGTGATCCCTACCAGTGGCAATGCGAAGCGCTGGCGGAGATGATCGCCGGCCGGGTGCCAGCGCATTGGGAAGTGATCCCCTGCTACCAGTCGCGCGTCGGCCCGCTGAAATGGATCGGGCCGGCGACAGAAGCGGAAGTCGCGCGGGCAGCGAAGGCGAGGAAGCATATCCTGATCGCGCCGATTGCCTTTGTCTCCGAGCATATCGAAACCCTGGTAGAGCTCGGCGAAGAGTATCGCCTCGTTGCCGAAGCCGACGGCGCGGCAAGTTATACCCGCGTCGAGGCGCTCGGCACCCATCCGGGGTTCATCCAGACTCTGGCGGGGGAAACCGTCGCCGCGCTCGGGATGAAGGGGTCGATCCGCTCCTGCGCGGGCGGCCGGCTTTGCCCTTCGGACTGGACGGGATGTCCGCATGCCGCCACAGATCACAAGGCAGGCAAGCGGATGAGCGAACCCGCGCAATAGGACTTGGCGCATGGACATTTATCTCTGGGTCAAGTCGGCCCATCTGATCTTTGTGGTCGCGTTGATGGCGGGTCTCCTGGTCTATCCGCGTTACAAGATCCACCAGCTGTCCAGCCGGCCGGGCGAGCCCCTGTTCGAGACGATGAAGGCTGCGTCGGCGCGGCTGAAGCGGATTATTCTGAATCCGAGCCTCGTGATCGTGTGGATTCTGGGACTCTGGATGCTGTATCTGAACCCGGCTTTGCTATCGCAGGGCTGGATGCACACGAAGCTGGTGCTGGTGCTGGGGATCAGCGGATTGCACGGCTATTTCATCACGCTGGGCAAACGCGTCGACGCCGTGAGGGGAACGGTCCAGGCGAAGACCCTGCGCATGCTCAACGAAGTGCCGTTTATCCTGATGATCGGCGTGGTCGTCATGGTGATTGTCCGGCCGTTTTGACGGCTCGTCCTTTCCGGCTTGACGTTCCGGGGCAAATTGGCGATGAGGGGTGAATGCCGGTGCGCCCAGTCCTCGTGGCGCCCCAATATCTCCTGACCGGCACCCCCATAGCTAGATCCAAAATCCGGACCGCTCCGAATGGCTTCCCCGATGCTCGACAACCTGACCAGTGTAACTCTGCGTGAACTGAAGGCGAAATCGCCTGAGGAACTGCTCCTCTACGCTGAAGAACTTGAGGTCGAGAACGCGTCCTCAATGCGTACCCAGGATATGCTTTTTGCGATCCTGAAGGAGCTGGCGGACAGCGAAGTCGAGATCACCGGCCAGGGCGTGCTCGAGGTTCTTGTCGATGGCTTCGGCTTCCTCCGCTCGCCGGAATCGAACTACCTGCCGGGCCCGGACGACATCTATGTCAGCCCCGAAGTTCTCAAGAAGGCGAACATCCGGACCGGCGACACGGTTGAAGGCCCGATCGTTGCGCCGCAGGATTCCGAGCGCTACTTCGCCCTCACTGATGTCAGCCAGATCAATTTCGAGGACCCCGACAAGGCCAACAAGAAGGTCCACTTCGACAACCTGACGCCGCTCTACCCGGACCGCCGCCTGAAAATGGAAAGCCGCGATCCGACCAAGAAGGATCGCTCCGGCCGGGTCATCGACATCGTTGCGCCGATCGGCAAGGGCCAGCGGGCCCTGATCGTCGCGCCGCCCCGGACCGGTAAGACGGTGCTGATGCAGAACATCGCGTCAGCCATCGAAGAGAACCATCCCGAGTGTTACCTGATCGTGCTGCTGATCGACGAGCGGCCGGAGGAAGTGACGGACATGCGGCGCACGGTGAAGGGCGAAGTCATCGCCTCGACCTTCGACGAGCCGGCGACCCGCCACGTCCAGGTCGCCGAAATGGTGATCGAGAAAGCCAAGCGCCTCGTCGAGCACAAGCGCGATGTCGTCATCCTGCTCGACTCGATCACGCGTCTCGGTCGCGCCTACAACACGACGGTGCCCTCCTCCGGTAAGGTGCTGACCGGCGGTGTGGATGCCAACGCCCTGCAACGCCCGAAACGTTTCTTCGGCGCTGCGCGGAATGTCGAGAATGGCGGTTCGCTGACGATCGTTGCTACCGCGCTGATCGATACCGGCTCTCGCATGGACGAGGTCATCTTCGAGGAGTTCAAGGGCACGGGCAACTCCGAGATCGTCCTTGACCGGAAGATCGCCGACAAGCGCACCTTCCCGGCGCTCGACATCATGAAGTCCGGCACCCGGAAAGAAGAACTCATCACACCGCAGGACCAGCTGTCGAAGATCTATATTCTCCGCCGCATTCTGGGTCCGATGGGCACGAGCGATGCGATCGACTTCCTGATCGACAAGCTGCGCCAGACGAAGACCAATGACGAATTCTTCGAAGCGATGAAGAACTGACGGGAGGCTCGACCATGGGCGCGCAAGACACGATCTGCGCCCTCGCCTCTGGAACCCTGCCGTCGGCAATTGCGGTCGTTCGCATTTCCGGTCCGGCCGTTTACGAGATCGGCGCGCTGCTCCTGTCGGACGGCTTGCCCCCTGCGCGGCGCGGCACGCTTGCCCGGCTCAGCGACCGGGACGGAAACCTGGTGGACGAGGGCCTTGTCCTCTTCTCCCCTGCCCCCAATTCCTATACCGGCGAAGACACGCTCGAACTCTACCTGCATGGCGGGCGCGCCGTCATCGAGCACGCGCTGGCTGCGCTCACATCAATGACAGGCGTGCGTCTCGCCGAGCCGGGCGAGTTTACCCGGAGAGCTTTCGAAGCCGGCAAGCTTGACCTGGCCCAGGCCGAAGGGGTTGCCGATCTGATCGATGCCGAGACCCTCGCCCAGAAGGGTCAAGCCTTGCGCCAGCTCTCCGGCGGGCTCTCGGAAATCTATGCCGGTTGGCGCAATGAGTTGATGTACCTGCTCGCTCTGGTTGAGGTCATGGTCGACTTCCCGGACGAGGGTGACGTCGGCAGTGATGCCGACGCCCCGGCGCACGACCGTCTCGACGCACTGATCAGGGATGTCACTTCGGCGCTTGGGGATGGCGGGATCGGCGAACGCATCCGGGATGGTTTCCGCATCGCGATCATCGGCGCGCCGAATGCCGGCAAGTCCACCCTCCTCAACCGGCTCGCCGGACGCGAGGCCGCGATCGTCACCGCCCGGCCCGGAACGACCCGGGACGTAATCGAGATCCGGAGGGTGCTCGGCGGACAGGTGGTGTGGATCGCGGACACGGCAGGCCTGCGCGAAACCGAAGACGAGATTGAAGCGGAGGGAGTCCGGCGGGCAAAGATGACGGCCGATGACGCCGACCTCTGCCTTCTGCTACTGGATGCGACCGATCCTTCCTCGCCCCCTCCCCTGCCCTACCCGGCACCGAAGGGGATTGTGGTGGTGAACAAGGCGGACCTTGCCGCCCCCGAGTCGCTGCCGACGTCCGACTTTATTATATGTGCGAAGGACGGCGAAGGCATAGACACACTCGAAGCTGGCCTCAGCGCCCGCATCGCCGCCCTCGCCGGTTCGGTCGAATCCCCGGTCATCACCCGCGCCCGTCACCGCGAAAAACTGACCCGGGGACTTGCCGCCCTCGCCTCGGCCAGGGCCGCGATCGACAAGGACCTCGGCTTCGAACTGGTCGCCGAAGACCTCCGCCTCGCGATCCGCGAGATGCAATCCATCGTCGGTGAGATCGGGGTCGAGGATGTTCTGGGCGCAGTCTTCTCCCGCTTCTGCATCGGGAAATAGGCCCTAGGGTTTGGGGCCCCCCGGCGTTATATACGCGGGTCTTACCCCACGCTTAAGAGATGGTTAATGCCCACCCTGGCCGGCTTTGATGTGATCGTGATCGGCGGCGGCCATGCCGGCTGCGAAGCTGCGGCGGCCTCCGCCCGCTTCGGCGCGCGCACCGCGCTCGTCACCCACAAGCGCGCGACCATCGGCGAGATGAGTTGCAACCCGGCCATCGGCGGTCTCGGCAAGGGTCACCTCGTCCGGGAGATCGATGCGCTCGACGGCGTCATGGGTCGCATGGCCGACAAGGCCGGCATCCAGTTCCGGATGCTGAACCGGTCCAAGGGGCCGGCCGTCTGGGGCCCGCGCGCGCAGATCGACCGGAAGCTCTACCGCGAGGCGATGCAGGCCGAGCTGGGCGCCTATCCGAACCTGACCATAATCGAAGACGGCGCCGAAGACCTGATCATCGAGGACGGACAGGTCGCCGGCATCATCGGCCTGACCGGAGCGGTCTACCGCGCTGCCAAGGTCGTGATCACGACGGGCACATTCCTGAAGGGCGTTATCCATATCGGCGCCAAGCGTATCCCGGCCGGCCGGGTTGGCGAAGCACCTGCCATCGGCTTGTCGGACCGGCTGTATTCGCTCGGCCTTCCAATTGGCCGCCTGAAGACCGGGACGCCCGCCCGCCTCGATGGACGGACAATCCATTGGGACCGGCTCGAGATGCAGCCTGCTGACGAGCATCCGATCCCGTTCAGTTTCCTGACGCGCCAGATCGACGTGCCCCAGGTCGCCTGCGGCATCACTTGGACAACGCCGGAGACCCACAGGATCATTGACGGCAACATCAACCAGTCGGCCGTCTACTCCGGCGCGATTGCCGGACGCGGTCCTCGCTATTGCCCTTCGATCGAGGACAAGGTGCACCGTTTCGCGGACCGGGACCGCCACCAGATCTTCCTCGAGCCGGAAGGCCTGGACGATCACACCGTCTACCCGAACGGTATCTCGACCTCGCTACCGGAAGAGATCCAGGACCAGTTCATCCGGACCATACCCGGCCTCGAGGATGTCACCATCCTCCAGCATGCCTATGCCATTGAGTATGACTATGTCGATCCGCGCGCCCTTTCACCAACGCTCGAAGTGAAGGCACTTTCGGGGCTCTACCTCGCTGGGCAGATCAACGGCACGACCGGATACGAGGAAGCGGGCGCCCAGGGTCTGATGGCGGGTCTCAATGCGGCCCGCGCCGCCGCCGGGGAGGATCCGGTGATCTTCGACCGGGCCGAGGCCTATATCGGGGTGCTGATCGACGACCTCGTCACGCACGGCGTGACCGAACCCTATCGGATGTTTACCTCGCGCGCCGAATACCGCCTCGCCCTCCGCGCGGACAATGCCGACCAGCGGCTCACGCCGCGCGGTATCGAGGCCGGGGTCGTCGGTTCGCGCCGGGCCGAAATGTTTCACGTGAAACATCGCGCCCTCGATGACGCGCGAACCAAGCTCAAGGCTTTGACCCTCTCACCGGCCGCTGCCGTGAAAGCCGGGTGGACGGTCAACCAGGATGGCCGGGTCCGGTCGGCCAGGGAGTACCTCTCATATAAAGAGATCACGCTCGCGCACCTCCGCGCTGTCTGGCCGGAGCTTGATGCAATTCCCGAGGAGATCGGCGCCCAGATCGAGATCGAAGCCCTTTACGTAGCCTACCTGGACCGCCAGTCGGAAGACGTTGCCGCGCTTCGCCGTGACGAGTCGCTGACCCTGCCAGACGGTCTAGACTATGATGCAATTGGCGGGCTGTCGAACGAGGTTCGTTCGAAGCTGAAAGCCGTGCGCCCGATGACGCTCGGCCAGGCGGCCCGGATCGAAGGTGTCACACCCGGGGCCTTGACCGCTTTGCTCGGCCACGTGAAACGCGTCCGGCGCGCTGGGTAAGCTGGGCTGGATAAAGAATGACAGACACGAACGACCGCGCGGCCTTTCTGGCCGCCCACGATGTTTCACGTGAAACATTGGCCAAGCTCGACATCATCATCCGGGCGCTCGACGGCTGGCGGTCGCGGAGCAATCTGATCGGCCCGAAAGAGTGGCCGCAGATCTGGACCCGGCATGTCGGCGATTCGGTCCAGCTGCTCGACAGGATCCCGGATACGGCCCGCGTGGTCGACCTTGGATCGGGTGCCGGCTTCCCCGGACTGATTCTCGCGGCGGCCCGTCCGGCAGGTTATGTCACCCTGATTGAGAGCGTCGGAAAGAAATGTGCCTTCCTGCGAGCGGCCATCGAATCGGCCGATTTGCCGGCCGAAGTATTCCAGGGCCGGGTCGAGGCGGCGCCCCCGATTGCCGCTGCCTACGTCACTGCACGCGCTTTTGCCCCGCTTCCGGAGCTCCTCGATTATGCCGCGCCCTGGCTGTGCAAAGGGGCGACAGGGGTTTTCCCGAAGGGCGAACGCTGGAAAGAAGAATTGACGGCAGCCCAGCAAAGGTGGAATTTCGCGTATCAAGCGATTCCAAGTCGCAGCGGTGGGTCCGGGGTAATCTTGATTGTGCGGGAGGCTGCGAGACGCCATGGCCAAGCCTAGAATATTTGCCATCGTGAACCAGAAGGGCGGCGTCGGTAAGACGACGACGTCGATTAACCTTGGCACGGCGCTCGCCGCCGTAGGCCGGCGGGTCCTGATCGTCGATTTCGATGCGCAGGGGAACGCCTCTACTGGGCTCGGCATTTCGCGGGCCGAACGCCTTCAGACTTCCTATGATCTTGTGGTCGACCGGATTCCGCTCGAGGAGGCGGTTCTATCCACCATCGTGCCGCGCCTCGATATCGTGCCTGGGGACGAGAACCTGTCCGGCGTCGAGACCGAACTGGCCGGCGATGCCCACCGGTCCTACCGCCTCAAGGAAGCGCTGCAGACCTATATCACGCGCGCCGAAACGGGCGGCCTAGTGATGTATGATTATGTTCTGATCGATTGCCCGCCCTCGCTCTCGGCCCTGACCATGAACGCGATGACGGCGGCCGACGCACTCCTCGTTCCGCTGCAGTGCGAGTTCCTTGCGCTCGAGGGCCTGTCGCAACTCCTGCGCACGGTCGAGGTCGTCCGTTCGGGTCTCAATCCGACGCTCGAGATCCAGGGCGTCGTGCTCACCATGTATGACCGGCGCAATTCGCTATCCGACCAGGTCGCGAACGAAGTGCGCTCCTTCTTCGGCAGCAAGGTCTACAACACGGTCATCCCGCGCAATGTGCGCCTGTCCGAAGCGCCGTCCTTCGGCAAGCCGGCCCTTCTTTATGATTACCGCTGCCCCGGCAGCGAGGCCTATATCCGTCTCGCCTCGGAGGTCCTGCAACGCGAGAAGGCGAGGGTGGCATGAGCGGCGATCCCCAGGAAGATGGCCGCCGCCCGTCGCGGCTCGGACGCGGCCTTTCGGCCCTGATCGGCGAAGTCGAAGCGATGGGCGTGCGCTCGCCCACGGCAACCGGTCCGGCCCCGGATGTTCCGCCTACGGAACGACCGAACGAGATCGCGCTTGATCTCATCCGGCGCAACCCGACCCAGCCCCGCCGCAGCTTTGATGACGCCGAGCTGCGCGAGCTTTCGGAATCGCTGAAGACCAAGGGCGTCCTCCAGGCGATCCTCGTGCGCCCCGATCCGAAGGATGCCGGCAAGTTTCAGATCATCGCCGGCGAGCGACGCTGGCGCGCCGCGCGCATGGCCGGCCTGACGCATATCCCGGCGGTCGTGAAAGACGTCGACGAACTCGCCCTGCTCGAGATCGGCATCATCGAGAACGTCCAGCGCGCCGATCTCAATCCGGTCGACGAGGCCGAGGCCTATGACGCGTTGATCAAACGCTTCGGCCGGACCCAGGACAGCCTCGCGACCAGCGTCGGCAAGAGCCGCGCCCATGTCACCAACACGCTTCGCCTGCTCCAGCTTCCGGAAGGCGCGCGCCGCCATATCCGCGAAGGCCGCATCAGCGCCGGCCACGGCCGCGCCGCCCTTGGCAGCGCCAATCCCGAAGCGCTGATCGAGCTTGCGGTCGCGCGCGGCCTCAGCGTGCGCGAGGTCGAGGCCAAGGCCCGCGAGTCGCGCGACACCCATTTCGAGACCAAGTCGATGCCGCCCAAGGCGGCGCCCGACAAGGACGTCGATACCGAAGCGCTGGAAGCCGACATCAGCCGCGAGTTGGGCCTCGTCGTCGATATCCGCCACGGACGGGAAGGGGGCGAGATCCGGATCAAGTACCGCGACCTCGAACAGCTCGATGACGTCTGCAAACGATTGACCGCGAAGCGGAAGCTCTAAGCGTCAGCGCGCGCCTTCGGCAACCCTTGCCAGATCATTAATCAGTAGACGGACGATAGGCTCGGCTGTCGGCCCCGCTATCTTTGCCTGTCGCTCGGCATCATGGATCCGCTCCATGATCCGCATCAGGCGCCTCGGCGTCCAGGTATTCATCCGTTTGCGGAAGGCCGGCCACTCGTTCGGCCAGACGGGCGGGCGCAGGCTGCGGCCGGCATTGGCGTCGCCCGCCGCGACCTTCTCATGCGCGCTCAGCATCCGGAGGGTTTCCATCTGGAGCGAGCGCAGGATCGAGATCGGGCTGGTGCCCGCCTCGTTCAGCCGGTCGAGCGCATTGTGCGCATCCGCTGGCCGGCCGTCGAGCGCGGCAATAAGGACGCCGCTCATGTCCTGGCGCAGGCTCGTCGCCGTCAGGGCGCGGACGTCTTCGGCCGAAACGCTCCGCCCCAGCCCCCGCGCATAGAGGGCGAGCTTCTCGATCTCCGAATTGGCAATCGCCCGATGCCCGGGAAGGTCGGCGCAGAATACGTCCAGCGCCTCATCGTCGATTACCGCGCCCTCCGCGAGCAGCGCCGCGCGCACCCGCTCGCCGATATCGCCGGCCTCCTCGGCGAAGAGCTGGAGGCAGGCGGAATGCTTTGCCTTCTCCGCCGCGCCGCGCAGTTTGGATTTGGAGGCGAGGCTGCCCGTCTCGATCACCAACTTCGCCGCATACCGGCCGGGCGTCGCATCGCCCGCCTCGATCGCCTCGATCAGCAGCGCCGCAATCTTGTCGCCGCTCGCGCGCACCCGCACGCCGCGCTTGTCGCCAAGCAGGGAGACCGCTTCGAGCGCGTCAAACAGTAACGACGGATCCTTTCGGATCGCATCATCGTCGAGAACGGTCACGTCCAGCCCCGCCTTGCCACCCCAGGCGGCGAGCACCGCTTGCGCGGCGTCCGAGGCTAGGCCTTCATCGTCGGAAAAGGCGAGTACCGCCCAGAACTCGTCTCCGGGGCGCCGGGCGAAACTCTCCGCCTGCCTGCCCTTGAGCAGCATTATCTCGACGCGAACTGTAGGCGGATATCGTCCGCGATACGCTTGGCGAGCACCCGCATGGCGCGGTCGGAGGCGCTGGTCTGGGCCGCGATGTCGCCGAACGGCGAGTCGGGCACGAGGAAGCCTGTCTCGACATTGACGCTGCCGGTCACCGACACTGTCTCGCCCGTCATCGCATACACCCCGGTCGCAAGCACGCTGGAACGGGACGCCGCCCCGTCCGGCTGGAAGGCGAGGCGCGACAGCCGGTCATTCAGGTCGACCGTCAGGGTGACGTGTTCGGTTAGGCCGGGCACGCCGAGGGCCAGTTCCTGCAGAAGGGCCTGGCGCAGCATATGGCCCGGGCGGCCGCGAATGGCCGCCACTTCGATCAGCCCGGCATCGGCATACTTGCCGTCCACCGGCGCATAGACCGGCTGAAACCCGCAGGCGCTGAGGGAGGCGCCGGACGCGGCGGCGAGCAGGGCGGCGAGGAGGTGTTTCATGCCACCACGATATTCACGATGCGTCCGGGCACGACAATGGTTTTCTTCACGTCCTTGCCGGCAATGAAGGCGCCCACCTCCGGCAAGGCGCGCGCTGCCGCTTCTACAGCCTCGTTTCCGAGATCCTTCGCCACGGTGATTTCGCCGCGCCGTTTGCCGTTGACCTGCACGGCGAGCGTGACCGAATCTTCGGTGATCAGCGCCGCATCGGCCTCCGGCCAGAACGCTGCAGAAACCAGGCCCTCGCCGCCGATCCGCTCCCACACGCTTTCGGCGAGGTGCGGCATGAACGGGGTCAGGCAGCGTGCCAGCATCGAGAGCGCTTCGGCGCGGGCGCCCAGCAGGTCGCCCGAGGCTTCGGCCTTCTTAAGCGCGTTCACCCAGTCATAGATGACCGCGATGGCCGAATTGAACCGGAACTCGTCGATGGCCTTGTCGATGGCCTTGGCCGCGCGGTGGCTGACCCGGCGCAGATCGACCGACGCGGCGTCGTCGCCCGGGGCAGGGTAGGGGGCCGAAGGCAGGCTGTCCGCCAGGCTCCAGATTCGCTGCGCAAACCGGCCCGCACCTTCCACACCGGACTGCGTCCATTCCACATCCCGCTCCGGCGGCGAATCCGACAGCATGAACCAGCGCGCGACATCGGCGCCATAGGTCGCGACGATCCCGTCGGGGTCGACCGTGTTCTTCTTGGACTTCGACATCTTCTCGATGGCGCCGACCTCGACGTGCTCGCCGGTCGCTGTCTCGATCCAGTGATTGTCCCGCTTCTCGACCGCGTCCGGCTCAAGCCAGCGACCATCCACCGCGCGGTAGGTCTCGTGCGTCACCATGCCCTGCGTAAACAGGCCCGCAAACGGTTCGCCCGAAGGCAGGTCCAGTTCGCCGACGTCGCGCATCGCCCGCGCAAAGGCGCGCGAATAGAGAAGGTGCAACACGGCATGTTCCACGCCGCCGATATACTGGTCGACAGGCAGCCAGTAGGCGCGCTCCGCCGGATCGTTGATCGAGGCGAAGCGGGCATAATACCAGGAACTGTCCACGAACGTGTCGAGCGTGTCGGTCTCGCGGCGCGCCGGCTTGCCGCATATCGGACAGTCGGCATGTTTCCAGGTCGGGTGATGGTCCAGCGGATTGCCCGGCTTGTCGAAGGTCACATCCTCCGGCAGGCGCACGGGCAGCATCTTCGCCGGCACCGGAACCACCCCGCACACTTCGCAATAGATCACCGGGATCGGGCAGCCCCAATAGCGCTGACGCGAGAAGCCCCAGTCGCGCAGGCGATAATTGACCGTACCCTGACCTTGTCCGGCCGCTTCGATCCGCTGGATCGCGACCCGCTTGGCCTCGTCGATGGCGAGGCCGTCGAGGAAGCCCGAATTGAAGATGCGGCCCGGGCCTGTATAGGCCTTGTCGATGACGCGGAAATCTTCCGGTTCTGTATCCTGCGGCAACACGACGGGCGTCACCGCCAGGCCGAACTTGCGGGCAAACTCGATATCGCGCTGGTCATGTGCCGGGCAGCCGAAGATGGCGCCGGTGCCGTACCCCATCAGCACGAAGTTCGCGACCCAAACCGGGAGTGTCGCCCCCTCGATGAAAGGATGCGCCACGCTGAGCCCGGTATCGAAGCCGAGCTTGTCGGCTTTTTCGATCGCCTCTTCGCTGGTGCCGATCTGCGCGCACTTCGCGCGGAAGGCTTTCAGCTCGGCGGATTGGTCCGCCAGCTGAACAACCAGCGGATGGTCCGGCGACAGCGCTATGAAACTCGCGCCGAACAGCGTGTCCGGCCGCGTCGTGAACACGTCGATGCCCGCCTCGAATCCCTTCGGCGGCGTGCCCGCGAACGCGAAGGTCAGCTGCAGGCCTTCGGATTTGCCGATCCAGTTCGCCTGCATCGTGCGCACCTTCTCGGGCCAGCGCTCGAGCTTCTGCACCTCGGTCAGCAGATCATCCGCATACGCCGTGATCTTGAAGAACCACTGCGTCAGTTCGCGCTGCTCGACGACGGCGCCGGAGCGCCAGCCGCGCCCGTCGATCACCTGCTCGTTGGCGAGCACGGTATTATCCACGGGGTCCCAGTTCACCTTCGAGGCCTTGCGGTAGACAAGACCCTTGTCGAGGAATTTCAGGAACAGCGCCTGCTGCGCGCCGTAGTATTCCGGATCGCACGTCGCAAACTCGCGGCTCCAATCCAGCGACAGGCCGAGTTTGCGAAACTGCGCGCGCATCGCGTCAATGTTCGCATACGTCCATTGGCCGGGATCGATGCCGCGTTCCATCGCGGCGTTCTCCGCCGGCAGGCCGAACGCGTCCCAGCCCATCGGATGGAGGACATTATATCCCTTTGCGCGCCGGTGGCGGGCTACGACATCGCCCATCGCATAATTGCGCACATGGCCCATGTGCAGGCGTCCGGAAGGGTAAGGGAACATCTCGAGGACGTAGGCCTTCGGCGCTCCCGGCGCCTCGGCCGGAGACTTCGCGCGGAACAGGCCGGCGGCCGCCCAGGCGTCACGCCATCTGGGCTCCGCAGCCTGCGGATCATACCGGGTTGCCATCGGGGGCTCCCTTCAGGGCATTGGAAGAAACGTCGACGTTCGGCGCTCTAGCCGATCTCGGACGCCTTAAGAAGCCGGGCCCGCTCAAGAATTTTGTTCTCGAGCTGCTGGCCGGTTTCCACGTCCACGGCCGCGTCGGCCCAGGTGCCTTCGGTATTGACCTGGCGATACACGCTGACCTTGATGCCGTCGGCACGTAGCCGCGAGTCCAGGATGTAGACGGTTGCCTTGATCCGCTCGGCCGGAGCCGCCTCGAAGCTCTTCCAGTCATAGATGATCAGCCCGCCGATCGCGTCTGCGCTGACCACCGGCAGGGAGGCCATCGTGTCGAGCGTCGCGCGCCACAGGTAGGGGTTCACGGCGCCTACCGATTCGGCCGCAGCGGCCTGAGCCGAATTCGTTTTGCCACCGGACAGGCATCCGGTCAGGGCGATCATCGCTGCAAAAGCGGCGGCAGTCATCGGCTTCATCATCGTTGGTGTTCCCGCGTGCAAGACCTTGTTCACGGGGCGTGTATAACAACGTGGGTATGGCCTCGCCAGTGTCGTTCTGCGCATGGCTCACACGGCACACTTCGCGAGGGAGTCTCTCTATGCGCAACCATCTGACAGGTCTGGCGATCGCGGTCGCAGCCCTTGCGGCTCCCGCCGCAGCCCAGGATGTGTGGGACGATCCCGGCGGGATCGAGACGGCAGCCACCTATGAGGCCGCCTTCGTCGCGGCCACCGACGCCGAAGAGTCGGTCCTCTATACCCTGCGCGGCGCGTTCGAAGCCAACTTCGTGCTCGAGAACGGCGCCGAAGTCGGCTTCCGCACGTCCGGCGGCCTCGACCGGGACAACCCTGCCCGTGCCGGGTTCAGCGGCGTGATCGGGCCCAGCCAGCCTTTGGCGGGTCCGGCCGGGGCGTTCAGCGGTCTGGCGCGCGGGCCTGCCGCCGATGAGGCCGGCCCCCGCGGCCGCATCGAAACGGCCTACATCTATATAGAGGGCGGATACGGCGAACTGCGCGCCGGCCTCGATGACGGCGTCGCCGCCCGCTTCTTCGAAGGCGCGCCGACGCTGTTTCGCCATGCCGGGCTCGTCAATCCGGCGCTCGATCCATATGGTCTGGTGATCGCCCGCACCGATCATGACCTCACGGGCCCCTCAGGCAAGGTCAGCTATGCCACGCCGCGGATCCTCGGGGCGCGGGCAGGGGCCTCGTGGACGCCGCAGGCCGATGCCGCGGGGCTGGACCGTGATCCGGTCCGCGACCTCGGTGCCGCGCCGGGACCGGAGATCGAAAACGCCCTCGAAGTCGCCCTCAATGTCTCCCGCCGCCTGCCCCGCAGCGGTGTCCGGCTGCGGGCCGGAGCGGCCTGGAGCCAGGCTGATGCGGCGCAATCCGCGCTGCCCGGCGTCTATGACACCGTCGAAACCTGGTCGGCCGGCGGGTCTGTGGAATTCTCGTCCTTCGCCTTCGGGGGGAGTTACCTGGACAGCAATAACGGCTTCGCCGTCGGCAATCGCGACTACACTGCCCTTTCGGCCGCCTTGCGCCTCACGTTTGGAAAGGTCGACGCCGGAATTGAATTCGCAGACGCAGATGACAAGGGCGTTGGCGTCGATTCGGAAGCCTTCGGTGTGTCGCTGGGACGGGACTTCGGCGAGCGCCTTCGTGTGGTAGGCGGGTGGCAGCGCCTTGATACCCGGTATACGGGAAATCCGCTGCCGCTAGCGCCCCTGATACGGGAGAAAGCGGACGGTGTTGTGATCGAAATCACACTGTCGGGTTAAAAGCCCCGGGTTTCAGAATGTTAATCTTTCATTAGCAAAGCGCGCGGACTATCTCGGTAGCCTAGGATGATATTCATGCGCGCTCGTTTTGCACTTTCCTTTGCGTTCGCGGCTGCGGCCTTCTCGGCCCCGGCGCTCGCACAGGTGCGCGCGGGTGGAGATGCCATCCGGATCGAAGCGCCCACCGCCTCCGAAACCCCCTCGGCCCGCGCTGAGTGGTATCGCCAGTTCTCCGAGTCCGTTCCGGCCGAAAATCGCCCGCAATGGCAGGACGAGCCGTCGCAGGATTTTTCGATGCGCCTCGGCGGCGATTCGCGCTGGCAGCTCAGCGTCGACAAGTTCACGCGCCTCGGCATTTCGCCGCTCCCGCGCGAGGAAGTCCAGGCCGGCGCCACCTTCAGGATCACGCCCCGCTTTTCGGTCGGCGGCGAAGTCAGCATCCGGGCCGAAGAGCTCAATGATGCCTCCCGCTGGGAGAATCAGGATGTCGAAGCCGGGATCCGGCTGAAATCGGCGTTCAAGTTCTGATTTCCGGCCCGAAGGCCGCCAGTCCCTCCACCGCCGCAAATCCCGCCGCTCGCGCGATCTCGCCTGCATTCTGCGCCGTTACGCCGCCGAGCCCATAAACCGGCTTTCCGGAGGCCTGAACGAGTTGCCGGAACCGGAGCGCGCCGAGCGGTCGCCCCGCGCTGGAACTCTGCGAGGCAAACACCGTCGACAGCAGCACGGCGTCCACCGGCAAGACCGTCGCGGCGCGCATTTCCCGGCCCGAATGCGCGCTCACGGTCTGCACCGCGAA
>JBGTKE010000102.1:0-7104 GCA_041744775.1 Hyphomonas sp.
AATGTGATCAGTGCCACTGCCTTCTCGCCCCTTTTCAACTCCGGTGGCGCCCCTTGCCGGCCGGTATGCGTTACAGATCGGTGCGCGCTACCGGTAGGGCGCGTCCAGCTCAAGATTCTTGGCGATCAGCCGTTCCCAGCGATCGCCGTTCGCGAGGAGCCGTTCCTTGTCGTAGAACAGTTCTTCCCGCGTTTCGGTCGCGAATTCGAAGTTCGGCCCCTCGACAATAGCGTCGACCGGGCAGGCTTCCTGGCAGAAGCCGCAATAGATGCATTTCACCATGTCGATGTCGTAGCGCGTCGTGCGGCGGGCGCCGTCTTCGCGCGGTTCGGCTTCGATGGTGATCGCCTGCGCCGGGCAGATCGCTTCGCACAGTTTGCAGGCGATGCAGCGCTCTTCGCCGCTCGGATACCGGCGCAGCGCATGCTCGCCCCGGAAACGCGGGGACAACGGGTTCTTCTCGAACGGGTAATTCACGGTCGGCTTCCGGCGGAACATTTCCCGCATGGCCACCCAGAAGGCGCCGAGAAAATCCGTCAGAAGGGCGCCGCGAAGAGTCTGCGCGAGGCTCATGACTGAACTCCGAAATAGGTGACGTAGCCCGCGACGACGAGCACCGCTGCTAGCGACGTCGGCAGGAAGATCTTCCAGCCGAGGCGCATCAGCTGGTCATAGCGGTAGCGGGGCACGATGGCCTTCACCACGGCGAAGAGGAAGAACAGGAACAGGATCTTCAGCATGAACCAGAACAGGCCCGCGAGGCTGATCAGGAGTGCCGGCATTGATCCGGCGATGTTCTCTCCGATCGCGACCGGTCCATGCCAGCCGCCGAGGAACAGGATCGTCATCATCGCGCACATCAGCACGATGTTGAGATACTCGCCGAGCATGAAGAGAAGGTAGGGCGTCGAGCCATACTCGACCTGGTAACCGGCCACGAGTTCTGACTCGGCTTCCGGCAAGTCGAACGGCGGCCGGTTGGTCTCGGCCAGCGCCGAGATGAAGAAGATCACGAACATCGGGAACATCACGATGATCAGCGGGAAGTTCTGGAAGCTGAACGCATGCCAGTTCTGGATGCCGCCGACCTGGCTGTTGACGATATCGCTGAGGTTCATCGAGCCGACCAACAGTATGACCGTGATGATCACGAAGCCGATGGAAACCTCATAGGACACCATCTGCGCGGCGGAGCGCAACGCGCCGAGGAAGGGGTATTTCGAGTTCGAAGCCCAGCCGCCCATGATGATGCCGTAGACGCCCAGCGAACTGATCGCGAAGAGGTAAAGGACGCCGACATTCAGGTCCGAGACCACCCAGCTTGTGCCGCTCTGGGTGCCGGGCGCGACAGGGATGGCGGCCCAGGCAGCAAAGGCGAGCGTGCAGGTCAGGATGGGCGCTAAGATGAAGACGAACTTGTTGGCACCGGCCGGGATCACGATTTCCTTCAGCAGGAACTTCCCGAAATCCGCAAACGACTGGAGCAGGCCGAACGGGCCCACCACGTTCGGGCCCTTGCGCATCATCACACCGGCCCAGATCTTCCGGTCAAGCAGCAGCAGGAATGCAATCGACAGGAGCAGCACCAGCGTGAACAGACCGATCTGGCCGAGCACCAGAAGCGGCCCCCAGAAGCTCCCCAAAGACTCGATTGCATTACTCATGGCGCCGCCCTACTCCGCTGCTACTGCGGTGTCTAGGCTGGTCGCCAGCGCTGAACACTCGGCCATTGTGCGGGACGCACGGGCGATGGGATTCGTCAGGTAGAAGTCCGCGATCGCCCGGCCAAACGGCTCGCGGCCGAGAGGGCCCTCTGCAGCCGGAGCCGCCTCGGCAAGCGCCGCAACGCCCTTCGCGCCCGGGGCATAACCGCGCCCGGAGAACGGCGTATTCTCGCCTGCCTTGCCGCGCAGGACCGCGCGCAGGTCATCGGCTGTGTCATACGGAAGCACCTTGCCGATGACGCCGGAAAGCGCCCGGAAGATCGCCCAGCCCTCCCGCGCCTCGCCTTTCGGCTGAACCGCCCGCGTGGTCATCTGAACCCGGCCCTCGGTATTTACATAGGTCGCCGTGATTTCGCTGTACGCCGCGCAGGGCAGCACGATATCCGCCCGTGCCGCACCGGCATCGCCGTGCGAGCCGACATAAATGACCTTCGCGTCACCAAGCTTCGACAGATCCATTTCATCCGCGCCAAGCAGCACGACTGTCTTTAGTCCTCCGCCAAGAATGTCCTTCGTCGCCTTGCCGCCTTCAGCCGGCACGAAACCGGCATCCAGCGCGCCGACCCGGCCTGCCGCGGTGTGCAGCATGCCGAAGCCGGCCCAGTCGTCTGCGACTGCGCCCAACTCCTGCGACATGGACAGCGCGGCGGAGAGGATTGCCCCACCGTCGCTGCGGCAGGCTGCCGCTTCGCCAATCACGATCATCGGTCGCTTCGCGCCCTTGAAGAATTCGCGCACCGCGCCGGCGCTCAGGGCGTCCGGCGATGTACCGAGATGCTCATAGGGATAGGTCAGGTCGGCCGCTTCACCGATCACGGCGACCTTGAGTTTGCCCCACAGCCATGACTTGCGGATGCGGGCGTTCCAGACCGCTGCTTCGACGCGCGGATTGGTGCCGATCAGCAGCAGCGCGTCGGACTCCTCAACGCCCATAAAGGTCGGGTTCAGCAGGTAATGCTCGCGCACGCCGCTGGTGCCATACTGCGCACCCGCGGGGCGGCAGTCGGTATTCTTAACGCCGAGACTCCGGAAGAAATCGAGCGCCGCTTTCGCCTGCTCCACTTCGATCAGGTCACCGGCCACGACGCCGATCTGGTCCGCGTCCACCGAGAGCGCAGCCTTCACCGCATCGAGCGCTTCCGGCCAAGTCACCGGATGCAGCTTGCCATTCCGGCGCACATAGGGCCGGTCCAGCCGCTGGCGCGCGAGGCCGTCCCAGACAAAGCGGGACTTGTCCGAGAGCCACTCTTCGTTGAGCTCTTCGTTCGTCTCCGGAAGGATGCGCATCACTGCAGCACCCTTGGCGTCGATCCGGATCGCCGCGCCCATCGCATCCATCACGTCGATGGACGAGGTCTTGCGTAGCTCCCAGGGCCGCGCATTGAACGCGTAGGGCTTGGACGTCAGCGCGCCGACCGGGCAAAGGTCGATCACGTTGCCGGAAAGTTCCGACGTGAGCGACTTTTCAAGATAGGTTGTGATCTCGGCATTCTCGCCGCGCGAGATCATGCCGATCTCCTCGACACCCGCGACTTCCGCCACAAAGCGGATGCAGCGCGTGCACTGGATGCAACGCGTCATGATCGTCTTGACCAGCGGCCCCATATACTTGTCTTCGACGGCGCGCTTGTTCTCGTCAAAACGGCTGTCGGAGCGGCCATAGGCCATGGCCTGGTCCTGTAGGTCGCACTCGCCGCCCTGATCGCAGATCGGGCAATCCAGCGGGTGGTTGATCAGCAGGAATTCCATGACGCCCTTGCGCGCCTTCTCGATATAGGCGCCCCGGGTGCGGATCACCGGCGCCGAGCCATCCTTGTTCGGACGCATGTTGCCGACAACCTCCGCGCAGGACGCAATCGGCTTCGGCGCGCCTTCCCATTCGACGAGGCACATGCGGCAATTGCCCGCCACGGACAGGCGCTCATGATAGCAGAAGCGCGGAATCTCTACGCCAACTTCCTCGCACGCCTGCATCAGCGTGTAGGATTTCGGCACTTCGACTTCGACGCCGTCGATGTTGAGCTTGAAGGTGTCGGTCATGCTCTCCTACTCCGCCGCGATCACGGCGCCCTGCACCAGGGTGCGCGGCTGCCTGTAGCGATTGATGCGATCTTCGATCTCATGGCGGAAATGGCGGATCAGCCCCTGGATCGGCCAGGCCGCTGCGTCGCCCAGTGCGCAGATCGTGTGGCCTTCGACCTGCTTGGTCACGTCCAGCAGCGTGTCGATCTCGTCATGCGTGGCTTCGCCGCGCACCATCCGTTCCATCACGCGCCACATCCACCCCGTACCTTCACGGCACGGCGTGCACTGGCCGCAGCTCTCGTGCTTGTAGAAATAGGAGAGGCGCGCGATCGCCTTGATCAGGTCCGTCTGCTTGTCCATCACGATGATCGCCGCCGTGCCGAGACCGGACTTCAGATCGCGCAACGTGTCGAAGTCCATGTAGGCGTCCATGATCTGCTCGGCCGGCACCATCGGCACCGACGAGCCTCCCGGGATCACAGCCTTGAGGTTTTCCCAGCCGCCGCGGATTCCGCCGCAATGCGTGTCGATCAGATCACGGAACGTGATCGACATTTCTTCTTCCACGTTGCACGGCTTGTTCACATGGCCCGAAATGCAGAACAGCTTGGTGCCCGAATTGTTCGGACGGCCGAAACCGGCAAACCACTGCGCGCCCCGGCGCAGGATCGTCGGCACGACCGCAATCGACTCGACATTATTCACCGTCGTCGGACAGCCATAGAGGCCGGCATTCGCCGGGAATGGCGGCTTCATGCGCGGCTGACCCTTCTTGCCCTCTAGGCTTTCAAGCAACGCCGTTTCCTCGCCGCAGATATACGCGCCGGCGCCGTGGTGGACGTAGAGGTCGAAGTCCCAGCCGTGGAGATTGTCCGCCCCGATCAGGCGGGCCTCATAGGCTTCCTTCACCGCTTTCTCGAGCGCATGGCGCTCCGCGATATATTCGCCGCGAATGTAGACATAGCATTTGTGGGCGCGCATCGCGCGGCTCGCCACCAGGCAGCCTTCGATCAGCAGGTGCGGATCATGCCGCATGATCTCGCGGTCCTTGCACGTACCGGGCTCGGATTCGTCCGCGTTGACGACGAGATAGTGCGGACGGTCGCGCACTTCCTTCGGCATGAACGTCCACTTCAGGCCGGTCGGAAACCCTGCCCCGCCGCGCCCGCGCAGGCCGGAGGCCTTGATCTGGTCGCACAGCCATTCCGGCCCGAGATCGAGCATCTCTTTCGTCAGGTGCCACGCCCCCCGCTTCTTCGCGGCTTCGAGGTCCGGCGAATGGAGGCCGTAGAGATTGGTGAAGATGCGGTCCTTGTCCTGCAACATCAGTCTTTCCCCTGGCCAGATTCAGGCTCCGTCTTGGCAGGCTCAGCCTTGTCGTTGACTTCCGTCGGTTCTGCCCGGTGGACATTGGTCGGCGCATCCGCATCCGGATTGCCGGTTGCTTCAGGCGTCGGCTGCGCTGCAGCAGGCGGCTCCGGACAATTCGGCAGTGTACGGATCGATTCCCGGCTGCCATCAAACAGCGACGGCTCGGTCAGCACGGCCGTGCCGCCCTCCGGTGCACTGTTGACCCGGTCGATCTGCGGGCCCGGCGTTACATCGGCGCCGTTGCGGATACGGGCAATGATCGTTGTCAGCAAATCCGGCGTCAGGTCCTCGAAGTAATCGTCGTTTATCTGCACCACCGGCGCATTCACACAGGCGCCGAGGCACTCGACCTCTTCCCATGACAGGCGCTTGTCATCCGTGACGAACATCGCCTTGTTGATTTCCTTGATGCAGACATCCTTCAGGCCTTCGGCCCCGCGCAGCTGGCACGGCGTCGTACCGCACAGCTGCACGTGGAATTTCCCCACCGGCTGAAGGCGGAACATCGTGTAAAAGGTCGCGACCTCGTAAACGCGGATGTACGGCATCTCCAGCCGGTCGGCGACTTCGCGCATGGCCGGCTCGGACAGCCAGCCGTTATTGTCCTTCTGGGCGAGCCAGAGCAGCGGGATCACCGCCGAGCGTTGCTTGTCGGCAGGATACTTCCCGCGCCAGAACGCGATCTTCTCTTCAGTCTCGGGCTTGAAGGCAAAGCGGTCCCCGCCTGCCTCAAGGTCAAACCGGCGCAAGGCCATCTATCGCTCCTTTGGCGCAGGCACAGTCACGCGCCCCGCCTCGTCAATTGGCCAGAAGGGGTTGTAGGCCACTTCCCAGGCGTTGCCCTCGGGATCTGCAAAATAACCGGAATAGCCGCCCCAGTCAGTCTTGTGCGGCGCCTTCGAAATGCGCACGGCGGCCTTACCGAGCCGGTCAAAGATGGCATCAACTTCCTGGATCGACCGCGCATTGAACGCCAGCGCGAAGCCCTTGAACTCGCCCTTCCGGTCCGCAGGCACACCGGCGTCGTCCGCCAGCTTGGTCTCATCCCAGAGCCCGATCACCAGGCTGCCCGCGTTGAAGAATGCGATTTCGCCCTTCACGCCCCGGTCTTCGAAACCGAGAACCTCCGTATAGAAACGGATCATGCCGGCAAGGTCCCTGACCCCGACAGTGATGATCGAGACGCGTTGCTCCGGCAATGCGGCCATCAGACAGCCCCTGCCCGCGCAAAGTCCACGCGGGCGATCTTGCCGCCCTTGAGCGTGTAGATCGCCGCCACTTCAAACTTGTCGCCACCCGGCGCGCGTTCCACCTGCTCGTGGTCGATCACGGTCGTGCCGAGATCAATGCGATTGGCCAGCTTGGCGTGGTTCTTCGGAAACTCGTAGAACAGGTCCTCGTGCCGCTTGCGGATGGCCGCCAATCCCCGTTGCGTGATCTCGCCGTTGAGGCCCGCGAGCACGGCGTCGTCGGCGTAGCACGCCAGGAAGGCGTCGATGTTCTGGTTGTTGTAGGCATCCAGCTGTTTCTGGACAAGCTCGGCCGAAGCGCTCACCGGTCGACCTCCCCGAACACGATGTCGAGCGAACCGAGAATGGCCGAGACGTCCGCCAGCATGTGGCCCTTCGAGAGATGGTCCATCGCCTGCAAGTGCGAATAGCCCGGCGCGCGGATCTTGGCGCGGTAGGGACGGTTCGTGCCATCGGCCACGAGGTAGACGCCGAACTCGCCTTTCGGCGCTTCGATGGCAACGTAACATTCACCGGCCGGAACGTGGAACCCTTCCGTGTACAGTTTGAAATGATGGATCAGTGCTTCCATCGAATTCTTCATCTCGGCGCGGAGCGGCGGCGACAGCTTGCTGCCGGCCAGCAGCACGGGGCCCGGACCTTCCTTGACCATCAGCGCAATGCACTGCTGGATGATCTTGGTGGACTCTTTCATCTCTTCCATGCGGCAGACATAGCGGTCGTAATTGTCGCCG
>JBGTKE010000103.1:0-1794 GCA_041744775.1 Hyphomonas sp.
ACCCCGCTCTGACAGCGAAGAGGCGAGAATGGCCCGGCAATATTTCGGCACAGACGGAATCCGTGGACGGATCAACCAGCGCCCGATGACGGCGGAGACCGCGCTGCGTCTTGCCATCGCTGCGGCGCGCATCTTCGCGCCCGAAGGTGGCCGTGCAGTCGTCATTGGCCGCGACACCCGCCGCTCCGGCGAGATGATTGAAGCGGCGCTGATTTCAGGCCTCACCTCGATGGGCATCAAGCCCGTCCGCCTCGGCGTCGTGCCGACGCCGGCCGTCGCCTTGATCACCCGCGAGACGGGCGCCGCCCTCGGCTTCATGGTCTCAGCCAGCCACAACAAATACGAAGACAACGGCCTGAAACTTTTCAGCCCCGAAGGCGTGAAGTTCACCGACGATGTCGAAGAAGCGCTCGAAGCGGCGATGGCCGCCGCGTTTGAAGGCGAGTATGCCGCTCCTGCCGCGATCGCCGAGCCCGCAGACATGGCGGGCGCCGGACGGCGCTATATCGGCCGCTGCCTCGAGACGATCGGCAAGGGCCAGGATTTCTCGCACCTGAAAGTCGTGCTCGACTGCGCGCACGGCGCCGGGTTTGAAACGGCGCCGGAGGCGCTGCGCCGTCTTGGCGCGCAGCTGACGCTTATCGGCGCCGAGCCTGACGGCATCAACATCAATGCCGGCGTCGGCTCGACCGCGACGGGCGCCCTGAAGGCCGCCGTGCTCGAAACCGGCGCCGACATCGGCATCGCGCTGGACGGCGACGCCGACCGTCTGATCGTTGTGGACGAGACCGGCGAAGAAGCGGACGGCGACCAGGTGATGGCGTTGATCGCCTCCGAGATGCACCGTACGCAGCGCCTCAAGGGCGGCGGCATGGTCGCCACCGTCATGTCCAACATGGGCCTCGGCGAATACCTGAAAGCCTCCGGCTTGACGCTGGCACGCACCAAGGTCGGCGACCGTCATGTCGGCGAACACATGCGCCAGCACGGATTCAATCTCGGCGGCGAACAGTCCGGCCACATCATCCTGTCGGACGTCTCGACCACAGGCGACGGCCTGCTCGCCGGCCTGCAGGTGCTCGCCGTGCTCGCCGCCCGCGGCGGCAAGGCCTCCGGCTTGCTGCGCGTGTTCGAACCGGCGCCGCAGAAACTCGTCAACATCCGCTACACGGGCGCCAACCCGATGGACTCCGGCAGGGTGAAGGCCGCGCTTGCCGAAGCAGACGCCCTGCTCGGAAGCCGCGGGCGGATGGTGGTGCGCAAATCCGGCACGGAGCCGCTGATCCGCGTGATGGCCGAAGCGCTGGACACCGGCCTGATGACCACGGCCCTCAATCTGGTAGCCGATGCGGTGAAAGCCGAAGCCTGACCCCGCGGCCAGGTCCCGCTCTGGCCCGGCGCTTGCAACGCCTTCACCCTGCCCTCACATCGCCGAAATTGGCAGGCAGTGGCGCACTCATGACGTTCGATGACGCCTTTCGCAATCTTCGAGGCCGGTTCAGTTTTCCGGAACTGAAGCCGCTTGACCTGAAGCTGCCCATCGACCGCCTGCGCCGCGAGTTCCTGCGCATGGACTACAGCGCCGAACCGGATGCGCCCGAGCTTGCGGACGTCCGTCCCCTGATCATTCCGGGCGCCGCCGGCAACATCAAGGCGCGCCTCTATGTGCCCCTCGGCGCGGGTGTGCCGCCTGGCCCCGGCATCCTCTTCTTCCATGGCGGCGGTTTCGTCCTCGGCGACCTCGACAGCCATGACATGCTCTGCCGCCGCCTCGCCGAAGGTTCGCGCTGCCGG
>JBGTKE010000104.1:0-2302 GCA_041744775.1 Hyphomonas sp.
AACTACATCAAGAAGGGCAAGCTCTGGGAGGCGTTCACCGCCAAGAAGCGCCCCGTGCTGCTGATCGACGAGATCGACAAGGCCGACATCGAATTCCCGAACGACCTCCTGCAGGAACTCGACCGGATGGAGTTCTATGTCTACGAGACCAACGAGGTCATCAAGGCGAAGGTCCGACCGATCGTCATCATCACCTCGAACAACGAGAAGGAACTGCCGGACGCCTTCCTTCGCCGCTGCTTCTTCCACTTCATCAAGTTCCCGGACGAGCCGACGATGCGCGCCATCATCGATGTCCACTTCCCGGACATCAAGAAGAAACTCGTGGGCGACGCGCTCTCGACCTTCTACGCCATGCGCGAACTGCCGGGCGTGAAGAAGAAACCGTCGACCTCGGAGCTGCTCGACTGGCTGAAGCTGCTGATGAACGAGGACATCGACCTCGAGACCCTGCGCGAAAAAGACCCTGACCGCCTGACCCCGCCCCTGCACGGCGCCCTCCTCAAGAACGAGCAGGACGTCGCGCTGTTCGAGCGGTTGGCCTTCCTGTCCCGCCGCACCGATGGCGGCGGCGGTGGCCGCAGGGGCCCGGCGGGCTAATCGTAGGGCGGGATGAAATCCCGCCACTCAGATTCCCCACTTTGTCACATCGGCGGATCAATTCGCTCAATTGTGCGTTTGCATTCGGGAAACTGAAAACAGCGAGGCATCCCATGTTCGTTGCAGTCTACTGGTGGCGGGTTCATCCGGGTAAGGAGGACCAGTTCCGCGCGGCATGGCGGCGCGGCACGGACCTCATCCGCGAACGCTATGGCAGCTATGGCTCGCGCCTGCACCGCGACGCCGATGGCCGCTTCGTCGGCTATGCCGAATGGCCCGACCGGGAAACCTGGCAACGCGCCTTTGACCAGAAGATGGTGTACGATGACCCGCCGACCCGCGAAGCCTTTCAGGACGCGGTCTGCGAAACGCCCACCGGCTCCGACCCGATCTTCACGATGGACGTCACCGACGACCTGCTGATCCGCGCTAAGACATAAGTGCGCCGGTCGCCCGGGTCATTGGCGCTTGGTCTCTTCGATCCGATTGGCAAAAAAGGAGACCTGCGCGGGAGACAGATGGCGCGCAGTGTTGGTCCTGATGAGTTCGACGAGCGCTCCCAGCGACACGACCTTCACGTTCGGATGCTCGCGCTCCACAACGACCTGCCATCCGGGGAAGACGACGACCGCCTTGACCGGAAATCTGAAGTTCAGGCCGAGATCGCCCTTCAGATAGTTGCGCAGCCAGGTTGCCGCACGAATGCTCTGGCCGGCAGGATCCGATTTCACAGGACGTCCGTTACGCCGTATCTTCCGGCCGTCAAACGACAGATGGGTGAACGTCTTTTCCACCCGTGACCAGGTTTTGGTCTCGATGGCATAAATGCCGCTGGGATGAATGACGACGTGGTCGATATTGCCAATCGGCCCAATAACATCATGCAACACCCGTGCACCGTGCCCTTCGAGTTCTTGCAGTCTCTGGCCAACATGCTGTTCACCTTGCAGGCCCAGCGTCACCGCATGCCAAACTTTCTCGAAACGCCTGTCGATAATCACCGCCGCAAACGTCATTGCGATGATGAGCGCCAACAGGACACTGCCGACGAATGGCGTTCGGGGAAGCCAGAAATTGCCGATCATGAGGCCGAGGCACAAGGCCACGAATACGAGCAACGCCCACTGCCCTGCGAGGATGCGATTTTGACGCGCCTCCAGACTTTGGCCAGGCCGTCGCTTTGTAATTTCGGGCAGCGGGGAAACACGGCGCGGCATGACGTCTCCATAAATGCCGTAAGACATGCCTGCGTGTTGGAGATTGTCGACCGGTTTCCCCTGAAGATTGAAGGCACGCGCGTGCTTTCGCCGCTTTGAGAACTCGAAGCCCGCTGGACGCAGGAGAATCGCGCGGCCGTTACCCCAGCGCCGTGTCATGCGCACTGGCGGCGCGCAGGAAGTTGACGTCTTCGCGGCTCTTGAGGAAGTCGGCCATCTTGGTCTTGTCGGTGCGCTCGTCCCACCAAGTTTTGGTCGCCAGGCCGATCCAGGCCACATGGAACACGAGGCCCGCCGTGATCGCCACCCAGCCCGGGATCGGCCCGATATGCGCGCGCCGGAAGAACTGCGCCCATGACGATACGTCCACCGGATGGATCGCGATCTTGGCAAAATACGCCGCGCCGAGGATCGCAAAGATGAAGCCGTAATTGCGCCGCAGCCGGCGCCCGATGCAGCGCACCATCGAGATCCGGTAGGCCGGT
>JBGTKE010000105.1:0-4922 GCA_041744775.1 Hyphomonas sp.
TGGCGGAACCGGCGCCGGCATGATCGAGACGGCCGAGGCCAAAGGTCATGAAGTCTGGGCACTGACGCCGGACGCGGGCGCCGAGCCCCTCCCCTCCCTGCGCGTGCCGGAGCGTGTCGCGCTGCTGATGGGCGCCGAGGGCCCCGGTTTGCCGGCGGACCTGATCGCCCGGGCGAGACCCGTACGTATTCCGATGACGGACGGTTTCGACAGCGTAAACGTGGCCACTGCCGCCGCCATGGCGCTGAGCTATGTGTTCAATTCACGTCTCCTAGCCCCCTCTACCTAGCGAGAGGGGGTCAAGGTTGATAGTTGGGAAAGCGAATCAGAAAACGCGCGGCCGCGCGTTGCGCTCGACGTGCAGGCCGCACTCGGTCTTGTCCTGACCGGCCCAGCGGCCGGCGCGCGGATTGCTCGGATCGTCCGCAGGCTGCGTGCAAGGCCAGCATCCGATCGAGGGATAGCCTTGCGCAACCAGCGGGTGGCGCGGCAGGTTGCGCTGTTCCATGAAGAGGTCCACGTCATCCTGGTTCCAGCCGGCGAGCGGGTTCACCTTGTAGCGGCCGGCGGCAAATTCGAACACCGGCAGGCTCATCCGGGCGCCGCCATGGAAGCGCTTGCGGCCCGTGATCCAGGCCGAGTAGCCTTCCAGCGCAGGCTCCAGCGGACGCACCTTGCGCAGGTCGCAGCAGGCATCGGTATTGGTTTTCCAAAGCATGGATTTCGGATCTTCGAGGCGCCGTTCGCCCTCGTTCGGCACCAGCGTGCGCACGCCGGTCAGACCGAGCGTGTCGATCAACTCGTCGCGGTAGTCCAGCGTCTGCGGGAAATGCATGCCGGTATCGATGAACTGGATCGGCAGCGAGGGATCGACATCGGCGATCAGCGCCAGCATCACGGCGCTCTCGGCGCCGAAGCTCGACACATAGGTGAGGCCACCCACCCACTCGCGCACGATCGCCGCGCGCAGGATGGTCTGGGCCGAGGCCTGACGCAGCTCGCCGTGGAGGCGGGCCAGCCGGACGGACGGATCGGTCGCCGCGCTTTCAATCAGGGTATCGAAGGGCATCTGCCTCAGGCTCCGTCTCGCTTGCGGAAGATCGGTGCCGGGCCATTCGCTGCGGGCTGGTAGGCCTCCGTGAATTCGGCGAGTGCTTCCAGCACCTCAGATAGGCCTGCACGGCGTGTCTCGTAAGCATCGATGCCTGAACGGTGCATGTAGAATATCTGATCGCGCAGGACGTGGCCGACCGCCCGCAGCTCGCCCGCAAAGCCATAGCGGCGGCGCAGCAGCTGCGCCTGGCTGTAGCCGCGCCCGTCGGTGTAGCGGGGAAAGTCGACCTCGATCAGGGCCAGCTCCGGAAGGTAGGGCTCCAGTTCCGCCGGGTCGTCCGCCGGGCCGAGGCGCACCCCGTCCGGCAGCGGGCCGTTCTCCTGGCCCTGTTTCAGGCCGAGGAACCGGCCGAACGAGACCGAGAACCTGCCCGCTTCCGGCAGCACCGCGCCATCCGGCACGAAAGTCCAGTCATTGGCGATCTCGGTGCCCCCCTTAACCAGCGGCATACAGCGCCTCCTGGAAACGCGTGTGGCCGAGGCGTTCCAGCGTGTCGATGAACTTTTCGGCCGGAGAGCTACGCTCCGCGCGGTAGAACTCGACGACCCGGTGGATAGCGGCCGGCACGTCATCGGCCTTCAGGCCGGGGCCGACGATTTCTCCAAGCGCGGCTTTTTCGTCGGCGCGGCCGCCAAGAAGGATCTGGTAGAATTCCTCGCCCTTCTTGTCGACGCCGAGGATGCCGATATGGCCGACATGGTGATGGCCGCAGGCATTGATGCAACCGGACACGTTGATGTGCAGCCTGCCGATGTCTTCCTCATAGGCCGGGTCGGCGAACAGTTTCTGCACCTCCAGCGCGACCGGGATCGAGCGCGCATTGGCGAGGTTGCAGTAGTCGAGCCCCGGGCAGACGATCATGTCGGTGATCCGGCTCTCATTCCCCGTACTGAGGCCCGCAGCATCGAGCGCAGCGTAAACCGCCGGCAGGTCGTCCAGCGCCACATGCGGCAGGATCAGGTTCTGCGCATGGCTGACGCGAATATCTCCGTACCCGTACTTTTCTCCAAGGTCCGCCACGACCTCCATCTGCACGTCGGTCGCATCGCCCGGCGCCACACCCAGCGGCTTCAGGCTGACCGTGACAGAGGCATAACCCGCGACCTTGTGCGGATGCAGGTTCGCCCGCGTCCAGCGCGCGAAGGCGGGATCAGCGGCCTTGGCCGCTTCCAGCGTTTCTGAGACGGCGGGCTTTGGCGCCAAGGCAGGCGGCGCGAAATAGGCATGGATGCGCGCCACTTCGGTTGCCGGCAGGTCGATCTTCTCGCCCGGGCGCTGCGCCGCGAATTCTTCCTCGACCTGGCGGATATATTCCGCCTCGCCGAGTTCCGAGACAAGGATCTTGATGCGCGCCTTGTACTTGTTGTCGCGCCGGCCGTAGCGGTTGTAGACGCGCATGATCGCCTCGAGATAGTCGAGGATCTGCGCTTCCGGCACGAACGGGTTCACCAGCGCGGCAATGTGCGGCGTGCGCCCCTGCCCGCCGCCAACCCAGACTTCGAAACCGGTCACGCCATCCTTCTGGCGTATATGCAGGCCGACATCGTGCACGCGGATCGCGGCGCGGTCATGCTCGGCGGCGGTCACCGCGATCTTGAACTTGCGCGGCAGGAAAGCGAATTCCGGATGGAAGGTCGACCATTGCCGGATGATCTCGCACCAGGCGCGCGGGTCCAGCAGCTCGTCCTGCGCGGCGCCGGCGAAATGATCCGTGGTCGTATTGCGGATACAGTTGCCGGAGGTCTGGATGGCATGCATCTCGACCTCGGCGAGCTTCTCCAGCACGTCCGGAATGTCCTTCAGCGCCACCCAGTTGAACTGGATGTTCTGGCGCGTCGTGAAATGCCCGAAACCCCGGTCATAATCGCGCGCGATCCTGGCGAGGCGCCTGAGCTGCACCGGCGACAGCTGGCCATACGGAATCGCGATACGCAGCATGTAGGCATGCAGCTGCAGGTACACGCCGTTCTGCAGCCGCAGCGGCTTGAACTCGTCCTCGAGCAGTTCACCCGACAGCCGCCGCGCCACCTGCCCGCGAAACTGGGCGACGCGCTCCCGCACCATCCGCGCGTCGAACTGGTCGTACCTATACATGCGTCACGTCGTGCAGGTGCGGCAGGCCAAGCTCGAGCTCGCAGCGCGCGACCCAGGCATGCACCGCCGGGAAGTCGCCGAGATCGAACCCGCCTTCGTGCGCCATCCTTGTATAGGCGAGCAGCGCAATGTCGGCGAGCGTCAGCGCCGCGCCGCCGGCAATGAAATCGCTGGAGATCAGCGCCATCTCCATCCGCCCGAGCGCGCGGCGGCCCTTCGCCATCAGGTCGGCGTCGATCGCGTCATCGGATCGCTTCAGATAGTGTTTCTGGAACCGGCGCACGGCGATCGTCGGTTCGTGCGAATACTGTTCCCAGAACATCCATTCCAGCATCTTGGTGCGCTCGAAAGCATCTTCCGGCACAAGGTCCGAACCTTCGGCGAGATGCAGGAGGATGGCATTCGATTGCGACAGCGTGCGCCCGTCTTCGAACTGCACCACCGGCACTTGCCCGAAGGGGTTCAGCGTGAGAAAGCCATCGGTGCGCGTCTCGCCCTTCAGGATGTCGATCTCGATCCAGTCATGCGCAATGCCGAGCCGCTCGGCGACCCATTTCACCTTCAGGCAATTGCCCGAGATACTGTCTCCGAAAATCCGGATCATGCCGCGCCGCCGAACGACAGGGCCGGTTCGGCGCGCATCGATTCGCGCAACGTCTCGCGCCCCGTGATTTTTCCGTCTGGCGTCACTTCCATGAAATAGGGATCGGTCACCACCGCCTCCTGCTTCAGCGCCGCCGCAAGGCGCGCTTCGGCCTCCTCGCCGGCGAACACGCCAAGGCGCGACGCATCCTCCGTCCACGTACCATCGGCGGTGAGCCAGAGCGAACGGCCGGAGCCGGTGGCCCAGCCGGTCACGGCCTTGGGCGTTTCAGGTTTCAGCTTGGGACGAACGGACGACATGCGGTTACTCCTTCAGGGCCAGTGCTTCGATGCGCGACGGCCCCGCAAACTCCGGCGGCAGGAACTGGCTGATCTGGATACCGGCGAGCGGGATGCCGGCGACCTCGCCGATGATCAGGAGCGCAGGGCCGGTGATGCCTTCTTCCTCGATCAGGAAAGGCAGCTCCGACAGCACGCCATAGACGCGCACTTCTTCGGCGCGCGTGCCATTCTCGATGACGGCGATCGGTGTGCGCGCATCGCGGCCCGCCGCAATCAGCCGTTCGGCGATAATCGGCGCGGTATCGACACCCATGAACACGACGACCGTCTGCGCGGGCCTCGCAAGCGCGGCCCAGTCGAGATCCGGCACGCCGCCGGCCTTGGCATGGCCGGTGACAAAGGTCAGCGTCTGCGCGTGGTCGCGGTGGGTCAGCGGAATGCCGGCCGAAGCCGCACATCCGAGGGCGGACGATATGCCGGGCACGACATGCACCGCCACGCCTTCGGCGCGCACCGCCTCCAGTTCCTCGCCGCCGCGCCCGAAGATGAACGGATCGCCGCCCTTCAGGCGCACGACGCGCAGGCCTTCGCGGGCCGACGCCACGAGGCGGTGATGGATTTCCGGCTGCGGCACCGAATGATCGCCCTTCGACTTGCCCACTGGCACGCGCGCCGCGTCGCGGCGGATCAGCCCGAGTATTTCGGCGCTGACGAGGCGGTCATAATACACGACATCGGCTTCCTGCAGTACACGGAGCGCTTTCAGCGTCAGCAGTTCCGGATCGCCCGGCCCCGCCCCGACGATGTGCACGACGCCCGTCGCGCGGTC
>JBGTKE010000106.1:0-4827 GCA_041744775.1 Hyphomonas sp.
GCCGCCTGGGCCTGGTTGCAGGAGAGGGGCGCGCCGAAAGCCGGCATCGATCCGGCCCGCGTCGCCGTGGCCGGCGACAGTGCCGGCGGCAATATCGCGGCCTACCTGGCGCAGGAAATGGTCCGCGCGCGCGGCCCGAAGCCGGCCTTCCAGCTGCTGCTCTATCCCCTCCTCCAGTTCGCCGACATCCGCTCCAAGAAAATGACGCCGCAGGAAAGCGGCTTCTTCATCTCGGCGGGCCTGTTCGAATACTTCCGGGGCCATTACCTGCCGGATGCCAGCGTTTACATGGACCCGCGCGTCTCGCCGCTGTTTGCCCCGGCCGGCGACCTGCAGGGCCTGCCGCCCGCGCATATCATCGTCTGCGGCTGGGACCCGCTGCACGATGAGGGCCTCGCCTATGCCGCCAAGCTGCGCGGCCTCGGCGTCCACGCGACCGAGCGCGAGTATGCGGCGATGGTGCATGGTTTCCTGAACCTCACCCCCATCTCCTCCACCGCAAGGCAAGCCGCGCGCGACGCCGGCGAGATCACAGGCCGAGCCCTCGGCGCGCTCTGAATAGCCCGAACCTCCAAAAGAAAACGGCCCCCGTCTCCGGGGGCCGTTTGTTTTGTCCTAAGACAGTCCGGGATCAGCTACCGGCGCCGAAGCGCTTCTTGAAGCTAATCTTGAAGGTGCGGCCAAAGGGATTGTGCGTGTAGGGATCATAGTTGAGATCAAATGCCGCGAACGGCGGATCTTCATCCGTGACGTTGACCACCGACAGGCCGAGATCGATTCCGTAAGGCGCCTGCCAGTTATAGAAAAGATCAAAGGTCGTCTGTGCGTCGATCGTTTCGCCGACACCCCCACGCTGGGCGGCCGGACGCTCGTCCGTGTAGTCGGTCGTATGCCTTGCCACGACGCGGAAGTTGTGGTCTCCGACTTCGAGGTTCGCGAAGGCATTGGCCTTCCACTGCGGCAGAGAACGAGAGAAGTTGCTTCGATTGAACTGACCAACCCGGTCACCTCCGGCGATGGTAACCCCTTCGATCTGGAAGTCGGCCACGACATACTCAATCACATAGGTGCCATCAGCGCCGAGGGTGAGTGTCTGGCCATTCAACACATCGTCGATCACCTGGGTTGCTCGGAAGTCTATGCCAGAGGTCTGGATGTCAGGACCATTGGTGACATTCGTCCGTATACGTGCAATCCCGGCGGCCGACGGATTCAATGGATCTTGGAAGGTGATCCGCGACAGGATCGGCGAAGTAAAGTTGGCGGCATTGATCGCCGCGATGGCGGCGTTCACGATGCTCGACTGCTCTTCGACGATGATCGGATCCGAAAAGTCGAAGTTGTAGTAGTCTACCGAGGCCGAGAAGCCGCCTGTATTGACCAAACCGCCGATGTTGAAGCTCGTCGCCGATTCCGGTTTTAGATCGGGATTACCAAACTGGTCGACCGCCTTGAACGCAGAGGTTGGGGCAACAAACTGGAGGCTGGTACCGACCCCGTCAATCTGGTTGAGTGTGGGGCCCCGGAACGATGTCTGGGCCGAACCGCGCAGGGCAAAAGCGTCCGTGATCTGCCATTTTGCGGCAAACTTTGGATCTAGTGTCGACCCGGCACCGCCACCATAATCTTCGAAGCGGGCGGCAAGCTGAACGTCGACCGTATCACCGAGCGGTATCTGTGCTTCCGTAAATACAGCATAAATCGTCTGCTCTCTGTCGCTGGCATTGGTGCCAGCAAGGAAAGCGTACGGCCCGGTTCCACCGGGGCCTGGCGTGACGGCGAGGTCCGTCAAAGCACTGGGCTCAACCTTGAGAGTTTCGGTGCGCACCTGCGCGCCCGCGGCCCAGCCGACAGCGCCGCCACCAAAGTCAACGCCCAACTGGCCGGACACGACCGCATCAAACACCAGAAGCGACGTGGTCACTTCGGTGAAAGACGCGTCTGTCATCCACTCAGCAATCTCCACTGTATTCTGGAGACCCGGAATGAAGTTGGGGTTCGGTTCACCCGTGACGCCGCTCGCAGGAACCCCGTTCGAGAATGGATTGAACCATTGGCAGGTGCCCGCGCCTGCGACCAGTGTGCCGGTATAGCCAGGCGCCCAGGGGAGAGTTCCCGTCGCTGGATCGTTGCCGGTGATCGGGTCAGTACAGATGCCAAATCCGCGCAAACCCGCGGCGAAGGCCGAAATATAGGTGTCATTGGTGCTGCGCGTTCCGAGGGTTGTCGAATACGACACGCCAAGGTCCCAGTTCATCGACTCCCCGAAGTCGCCGGTCAGGTCGCTTGCGAGGCGGTAGCTTTCATAAGCTCGGCTGCCTTCTTGCGCGCCGCCTGTTCCTGGGAATCCGCCCCAACCGAAGCTCCGTCCGATAAACAATGAACCTATGGTGCCGACCGGGAATGCACCCGGATTGGCTGCGTTATAGGCCACATAGCCAGGGTTTGTGGTCGGCACGAACTGGCTCGTAAGCACCTGCGGCGGATAGGACGGCGAGGTCTTCCATTCCGGTACGTCCGTATTGGCGTAAAGCCCCTCGATATGGAACTTCATGCCGTTGTCGAAGTCACGGTTATACTCCGAGAACACCTGGTAACGGGTCTCCTCCTCAACCAGGTTGTCAAACTGCGTGAATTGAAAATTACAGGTCGGCGCAAGCGTTCCGCCAAGCGGAACACAACCATTGTCGTTGACGTTGAACGGCGCGATCGGGGCGACGCCTGAACCAGTAATGCCAAGAGGCACGAAACGGCCGGGATTTGAGATTGCCGAGAAGCCGCCCACCGGGTTCTGAGCACGTGACAGGATCGCCCAGTCTTTCTCGAGCAGCGGAACTTCGCTTCGGAAGTTGTATCCGACAGACGTGATCCAGTTGGCATTGCCCATCTGCAGGCCATAGGCAGCTGTCAGGCCGTAATCGCCATCCGAGCCGTCGAACTGCGAGAACGACCCGCCGACTTCAAGGCCTTCGAGATCCGTGCGGGTAATGAAGTTTACGACACCTGCAATGGCGTCCGATCCATAAATCGCCGCAGCGCCGTCCTTCAGAACTTCGATCCGGCCAACTGCTGACGAGGGGAGCGTGTTCGTATCAACGAAGAGTTGAGCCTGCTCGCCGACCGAGTAGGGTGCATAAGTCTGGCGGCGGCCATTGATGAGTACCAAGGTCCGTGCTGGGCCGAGCCCACGTAGGTTAATGTTCGATGTGCCTTCGAGGCCATTTGAGGCAAACTGGTTGGTCTCGCCATCGATACCGGACGAAACGCCGAGATTGCGAATAAGCTCGGTCAGCGAGGGATTACCTTCAAGCCGTAGGTCCTGAGCCGTGATTACATCTACCGGAAGCGCCGCATCTTCAGGTGTACCTGCAATGGCCGAGCCCGTCACCGTAACGGTGGTCAGCTTGCGTTCGGTGTCGTCCTCCTGGGCATGGGCGGCCAATTGGCTGCCGAGCGCAATCGCTGACGCGCAAAAAAGCATTCCTTTGAAAGTTTTCATTCCATTCCTCCCGATACTGTTACGGTCTGGTGCAAGCGCTTTCCGCTTGTCATGATCTTGACCAATTCCCATCATTAGCCGTCTACGAAGGTCTGCAAGAGGCCTTCTGTGCTGCACTGCCACATGCCAATTCGGAACGTTCTTCCTGCAGAACCAGGTGCGGACGGACGTCTTGACTGGCTTTATGCTGAAAATACTGGCGAGTCTAAAAACAGGACTGATGTGACACCCTTCCTCCAGCTAGCCGGAAAATTTGCCGATCCGGTCATTTCCGCGAATTTTCCACAAGCAGTGTTGCGCTGGCGCAACCAGCGCTGGGCTGAGGTCGTCGGTCTCGGAGATTTGAGTGAATCTGATTGGATTCAACACTTTGGCCGCTTCCATCCGCTGCCGGGCAACCTCCCTCAGCCGCTGGCCATGCGCTATCACGGCCACCCGTTCGGGACCTACACTCCGGAGCTAGGCGACGGGCGCGGCTTCCTGTTTGCGCAGATGCGTGACACCGGTGGCCGCCTGCTCGACCTCGGAACCAAAGGCTCCGGCCAGACGCCCTGGTCGCGCCGGGGCGACGGCCGCCTGACGCTGAAAGGCGGGGTGCGGGAAATCCTCGCGGCCAGCTATCTCGAAGCGCTTGGCGTCAACACGTCGAAAGCGTTCAGCCTGATCGAGACGGGCGAGGCGCTGGAACGGGGTGACGAGCCCTCCCCGGCCCGCGGCTCGGTCCTCGTGCGCCTTTCGCACAGCCATGTCCGTTTCGGCACCTTCCAGCGCTGCGCCTACCTGGACGACCGCGAAGCGATGGCAGACCTCGGCAATTACTGCGTTGCCGAGTTCCATCCGGAGGCCGATGACCCGGACATGGCCCGCAAGACCTGCGCGCTGCTGGAGCAGATCGCGGTCGCGACCGGTCGGATGATCGGCCAGTGGATGGCCGCCGGCTTCGTGCACGGGGTGATGAATACCGACAATTTCAACATCACCGGTGAGACATTCGATTTCGGTCCGTGGCGATTCCTTGCACAATCTGACCCAAATTTTATCGCTGCCTATTTCGACCAGAACGGCCTCTACCGCTTCGGCCGCCAGCCCGTCCAGGGCGGCTGGGCATTGCAGCAACTCGCCTCCGCCCTCCTGCTGCTGGCCGACGCCGAAGACCTCGCCGCGGCGCTTGTGCCTTACGAGGCCGCCTACCGGGACAGCTTCGCTGCGCACACCCACGCGCTGCTCGGCCTCGCGCCGCTCGGTGATCCGGAAAAGGATATCGGCCTCCTGCAGACCCTCTACGGCTGGATGACCGAGAGCGGCGCCAACTGGCCGCAGACATTCTT
>JBGTKE010000107.1:0-2157 GCA_041744775.1 Hyphomonas sp.
GGCGCTGGTGCGCCCGGTGCTGAACAACAACGCGCCCGGCACTTCGGAGCCGCTGACCGTGTCATCGACTACGGCGTAGACGAGCCCGGTCTGCACGAAGGTACCCGTGGCGCTATAGCCGCGAAAGGAAAAGCCGCCGAGCATGTCTCCCGATTGCACGGCCGCCGGCGACGCCGCCGTGCCGCGCCCGCGCCGCTGGACCGAGAAGGACGCCGCAGCCGTCGCAAACGTGTCGAGAAACAGCAAGGCATAGTAGCCGGACTTCTCGATGTGCAGGTCGCCCAGCTCCGGACTCGTGACATTATTACCGCTGATGAAGACCTGCCCCTTCGGCAAGCCGCCAAACCCGGTCCAACCGGATTCCGTGTCGATGACCAGCGCGTCGGTGAAACCTGATCCGTCATCGGATACCTTCAGTCGAAAGTGATCGTCCCCGATCAGTCCGAACTCGGCCTGGCCGGAAAAATCCGTCTGAAAGACGACCGAGGCGGCCTTGCCGGCGTCAGCGCGGTTGATGATCTTGCGGGCATCGCCCGAACCCGGCGTGACGTCGTCATGGCTGAGCAGTTCGGCATCCGACTTGACGGCGAGGCGGTTCACATCGTCCGCAGACGTATTGACGCCGAGGCGGGCGGCCTGCTCGCCCGGCGCGGACCAGGCGCCGTCATTCCAGACAAGGAGCAAGGCTTCGTCGATGACGAAGGCGCGCCAGCCTTCTGCCGGTGTGAAGGCCTCCCACGCACCGTCCTGGTACGCCATCAGCGTGCCGGCGGGTTGGCCCTCCCAGCTGTCGCCGGCCGCGTCTTCCGGCAGGAGGTAGCGGTCGCCGTTCGCGGGCGATTCAGGCTCGGCCGCGAGCGTGCGGGACACCGCGCTCAGCTGCACCAGCGCATCGAGGCGGCGCAGGGATTCGTTGAGAGTAACGTGCTTCTGCGCCTGTTGGGATTGCAGGTAGGGCAAGGCTAGGTTTGGCGTGTCGGTCATGGCGGCTCCGGGGTCTGTGGGCAGGCCATCAGGCTAACCGCGCCCCGGACCCAGCCGGACTGGCGGACGCGCAAAATCTTTCAATGCGTTGTTTTATATGATTACTTTTCTTGATTACACGCTAGGAACGTAGGCGCAAGGCCGCTTGCTACGCAACACCTCAACCTCGCAACAGACCGCGCAGGTAGTCGCCATACTCGTTTGCAAAGCCCGCGGCGAGACGCTCTAGCGCCGCGTCATCGATATGACCGAGGCGCCAGGCGACTTCTTCCGGGCAGGCAATCTTCAGGCCCTGGCGCTGCTCCAGCGTCTGCACGAACAGCGACGTCTGAAGCAGGCTGTCGAACGTGCCGGCATCGAGCCAGGCGGTGCCGCGCTGCAGGCGGTTCACCATCAGCTTTCCGGCAGCCAGATAATGCGCGTTGACCGAAGTTATCTCCAACTCCCCGCGCGCCGACGGCGTGACGCCGCGCGCGATTTCAGCAACGCCAGGCCCATAGAAATACAGGCCCGTCACCGCCCAGTTGCTCTTCGGAGCAGACGGTTTTTCCTCGATCAAGACAGGTTGGCCTTGCGGACTGAACTCGATAATTCCGTAGTCTGACGGGTTCTTGACCTGGCAGGCGAACACCATTGCCCCATCCGTCAGCCGGCCGGCTTCGGCAAGCTGGCCCGTGAGGCCCGCGCCGTGAAACACATTATCGCCAAGTGCGAGGGCGCAAGGCGCATCGCCGATGAAATCCTCACCGATCAGGAGCGCCTCGGCGAGGCCGCGCGGCGCGTCCTGCACGGCGTATCGGAATGACAGGCCCCAATCCGCGCCGCTACCGAGCAGCGCCTGGTATTGCGGCAGCGCTTCCGGCGTCGAGATGACGAGTATGTCGCGGATCCCGGCAAGCATCAGCGTCGTGACAGGATGATAGACCAGCGGTTTGTCATAGACCGGAAGGAGCTGTTTGGAGACCGCGCGCGTGATCGGATTGAGCCGTGAGCCGCGCCCACCCGCCAGGATGATGCCTTTCATTCGGATACAGTCTCCTTGAGGATCGCCGCCACCGTTTCCGCAAGGCCGAGGCGCCAGTCCGGAAGTGTCACGCCGAAAACCCGAGTCGTATGGGTCATGTCAAGACGCGCGTTCAGCGGACGCGTCGCCGGTGCCCGATACTCGGCCGT
>JBGTKE010000108.1:0-1593 GCA_041744775.1 Hyphomonas sp.
CACGAGGAAGACGGCCGGGATCGAGAAGGCCAGCGCGAAGATGTACCAGCCGACGGCGCCGCCCTTGCGGGCCGCGAGCGTAGCGCCGGAAGCGTAGTAGCCGAGCGCGGCGAACAGGTAGGCCGCGCCGTGCGTGATGCCGAGTTCGCGCCAGTTGACGCCGCCAAGCCCGCGCTCGACATCGTCGGTGACGATCCAGCCCATCACCATCACGATCGACGGCCAGCGCACGGCGGTCAGGGCGCCGAAGGCAAAGGCGATCGCATAGACCGTGAGCAGGATGGCAATCAGGCGGCGCAGCATGCCCCACGCGTAACATGCGCGTGGTGTGCGCCCGCTGAAGGCGATCCGTCAAATTTCATCGATTTCGCGGTGCCCGCCGGTCAATTGGAGGGCGCAAACACAAGCAGGCTGACAGACAGGTTGACCGCCACCTGCAGCGCAAACGTCATCGCCAGCCCCTCGAGATTGGACTTCAGGTGCCAGGCCAGGAAAGTCATCGCATAGAGGAAATACGGCCAGGCGAAGATCAGCCCGCCCTGCACGCCGGAAGCCAGCGTGAACAGGCAAGCAAACACCAGTGCCGCGCCGCCTGCCGCATGCCAGTAAGTCGGCAGCGCCCGTCTCAGAACTTCCAGGATGCCCCAGAGCACGAGGCTCGATACCGCCGGCCACAGCAGCACGAAACCGATGAACGGGGGCGGGGGACCGGACTCCGCCGCGCTATCGGGCACCGGAAAAACCAGCACGGCGACAACCGCGATCAGCGCGGTGCCGAGCATCACCGCAAGATAGGCCCGCCACAGGTACACCGCCCGCGCGCCGTCATTGCGGGTCATGAAGGCCAGCCAGCGGGTCAGTTCCGTCTCCCGTCTTTGCGTCCGGACAGGCGGCCTGCTAGTCCAACCTGCAAGCAGACTTATGGAAGGATAAAGCATGGGCCGCGTTTCAGGCAAGATGGCATTGGTCACCGGCGGCGCGCAGGGCCTCGGCGAGGCGATCGGGCGGATGCTCGCGAAAGAGGGCGCCAAGGTGACCCTCACGGACATCAACGGCGCCGGCGCCGAAAAGGTCGCCGCCTCGATCAACGCAGCGCACGGGTCAGGGACGGCGTTCGCTTTCCAGCAGGACGTGACCGACGAAGCGCGCTGGAAGGAAGTGGCGCAGGCCGCGCATGACGCTATGGGCGGGCTCAACGTGCTGGTCAATAATGCCGGCATCGGATCGCTTGGCTCGGTCGAGGACGAGAGCTACGAGATGTTCCGGAAAGTGCAGGCCGTGGATGTCGATTCGATCTTCCTCGGCTGCAAGTATTCAATCCCCCTGATGCGTGCCCACGGCCTCGGCTCGATCATCAACATCTCCTCCATCGCGGGCATCATTGCGAGCGGCAATTACGTCTCCTACAATACCGCCAAGGCCGCCGTGCGGCATCTCTCCAAGTCGGTCGCCCTGCACTGCGCCAAGACCGGCGGGCAGATCCGCTCGAACTCCGTACACCCCGTATTCATCAACACGCCGATCCTGGACCGGACCAAGGAAATGTTCGGCGAACAGAAGGCGCTCGAGAAACTCGGCCGCCAGATTCCGCTC
>JBGTKE010000109.1:0-6298 GCA_041744775.1 Hyphomonas sp.
TCTGAAGGAGCCGAAAGAGAAGTGCATGAGAATCCTCCTCACCAATGATGATGGCATCAACGCCCCGGGTCTCGCGATCCTTGAAGGCATTGCGCGTGAACTCTCGGATGACATCTGGATTGCTGCGCCCGAGGAGGAGCAGTCCGGCAAAGGGCGAGCCATCTCGCTGACGCAGCCGGTGCGTGTACGGAAGGTCGGGGCCAAGGCCTGGGCGATTGCGGGGACGCCGTCTGATGCCGTGCTGCTCGCCTACAAGGACCTGATGCCGGAGCCGCCGGAGCTGGTGCTGTCCGGTGTCAACCGCGGGCAGAACATTGCCGAGGATACCAGTTTTTCCGGCACGGTCGCCGCTGCCATGTTCGGGATGCAGATGGGCGTGCCGTCCATCGCGCTGAGCCAGGCGCAGAATTTCCGTGACCGGGGCTCGCTGCCCTGGGAGACGGCCAAGGCCTGGGGCGCGCGCACGCTGGCACCGCTGCTGAAGATGGGCTGGCCGAAGGATGTGGTGATCAACATCAACTTCCCGGATGTCGAGCCGGGCGATGTGCGCGGTATCCAGATCACGCGGCAGGGGTTTCGGGACGAGACGATCATCCATACCGACCGGCGCGAAGACCTGCGCGGCAATGATTATTACTGGATCGGGTACCGGGGCAAACTCTCCCGGCCGAGCGAGGGCACCGACCTGCGCGCGATCTATGAGGGCTATGTCTCCGTCTCGCCGCTGCATGTCGACCTGACGCACGAGGCCTTCCTGCGGACGCTGCAGACGACATGGCCGGATTGATCGCTGACCCGTTCCGCGCGGCGCGGCTGCTGCTGCACCTTCGCCAGGAAGGCGTGACCGATGCGCGCGTGCTGACGGCGATGGAGACCATCGACCGGGCGGCCTTTGTGGACGATCCCGCGCTGGCGCCGCTCGCTTTCGAGGATGCCATGTTGCCGATCCCGTGCGGGCAGGTGATCCTGCGGCCGGCTGCGACGGGGCACCTGTTGCAGGCGCTTGCGCTGCCGGAGGATGGCTCGGCGAAGGTACTGCTGGTGGGTTTCGGGGCCGGCTACATGGCGTCGTTGGCGGCGAGCCTGTCGGGGCATGTCTACGCAGTGGACCGCTACGCGCGCCTCGTGCGCGAGGGTGAGGCGCGGCTTGGGCGGCTGGGGATTGGCAACGTCACCGTGCGCCAGGCGGACGGGCAGCATGGCTGGCCGGAGCAGGGATTGTTCGACCGGATCGTGCTCGCCTGCGCCGTTCCGGAGGTACCGGACCTGCTGCTCGGCCAGCTGGCACAGGGCGGGCGGCTGGCGGCGCCGGTGGTAAGGGGCAATGACCGGGCGATGGTCTCGGTCACTCTGGGCGGCGGCGTTCTGCGAACCCCGTTTTTCCAGCAGGTTCCGGCGCTGACCGAAGGCAAGGCCGCCGTCCTCTGAAGCCTGCAGGCGGGGTTTGCCAAGCCCGCCCCCCCTAGCTATACGCAGGCAACTTCTTACATATGGCTGGAATCAGGGAGAATCGGGCATGCGGAACAAATTGGTGATGGCGGGTCTGTTGCTCCCCCTGGTGGCCGCCCCGGCCTTTGCCGCGGTGCCTGCTGCCGCAGGCCCCAGCCTGATCACGCAGATCCTGTTCTTCCTGCCGCTGATCCTGATCTTCTACTTCCTCCTGATCCGCCCGCAGCAGCAGCGCGCCAAGAAGCACACCGAAATGATCTCCGCGATCAAGCGCGGCGATACGGTGGTTACGTCCGGGGGCCTGATCGGCAAGGTCAACAAGGTCAATGACGGCGAGATCTCGCTGGATCTTGCCGACAATGTGCGAGTCCGCGTGGTCAAGGCCATGGTCATCGAAGTGCGCAACAAGGCAGAGCCGGTTCCCGCGAACGACTAGGGCGAGGACGCCGCCTGCGGGCGTTGCGAGGAAAATCCCATGCTTCAGTTTCCACCCTGGAAAGTTGCGCTGATTCTGCTGACGCTCGCCTGGGGCGTCGTGATGGCATTGCCGAATGTCGTGAACATGTCCGGCGCGCCAGCGTTCGTTCCCAAGAACGGCGTCAATCTCGGTCTTGACCTTCGCGGCGGGGTCTATCTCGAAATGGAGATCCGGCCGCAGGACGTTCTCGGCGGGCGCCTCGATGTTTTCGCGCGCGATGTGCGCACCGCACTGGCGCGTACCGACACCGCGCAGCCGATTGCGCACCTCGCCGAAGTCACCGGCCGGACAATGACGATCAAGCTGACACGCGCTGATGCAGCAGGGAATTTCCCGGTCGCCGAAGCGATCAGCCGGATTGACCGGGTCAACGGTCCGCTCGAGGGCGGGCTAGCCGGCGGCAAGACCTTTGAGGTCACACGTGCGGGGCCGGATTCGATCCTCGTGTCGGTGCCGGCGAATTCCGAGAACCTGATGATGGCCGATGCGCTGGCCAAGACAGAGACGATCGTACGCCGCCGCGTTGACCCGGACGGCGTGGCCGAGATTTCGATTACGCCTTCGGGCACCACCCGGATGGTTCTCGAAGCGCCCGGCGAGCCGGATCCCGAACGTCTGAAATCGCTGCTCAGCCGCGACGGCCGCATGACTTTCAACATTGTCGACGACAGCCCCTCGTCGATAGCCGCCGCCGAAGCCGGCGTCGTCAAGCCGGGGTTCCGCCTGCTGTCCGGTCCGACGACCGGCCCGCTGCTTGTGCGTTCGATCCCCGAGATCGTCGGCTCGGACATTGCCAATGCCAGCCAGGGCAATGACGAATCCAACCGTCCCCAGATCAATTTCCGCCTGAATTCCAATGGTGCCCGCAAGTTTGGCGAGACGACCCGCGTCAACACCAACAAGCGGTTCGCGATCGTGCTGGATGACGTGGTCATGTCGGCGCCAAACATCAACGAGCCGATCTTCGGTGGCAATGTGCGGATCACCGGCGACTTCACGATGGAGGAAGCGCAGGACCTCGCGGCCATCATCTCGGCGGGCGAAATGCCGGCCAAGCTGCAATTCCTCGACCAGCGCACCGTCAGTGCGACGCTCGGCCAGGACTCGATCAATGCCGGCGTCCAGGCATCCATGATCGGCATCGCGCTCGTCGCGGTTTTCATGATCCTCGCCTATAACCTGCTCGGGATCTTTGCGGTCCTGTCGCTGGCGGCCAACATCATCCTGATCTTTGGCGGCCTTTCCGGTCTCGGGGCGACTCTGACCTTGCCGGGCATTGCCGGTATCATTCTCACCATCGGTATGGCCGTGGACGCGAACGTGCTGGTCTTCGAACGTATCCGCGAAGAGCAGCAATCCGGCCGCAGCCTGTTGACGGCCATCCAGGCGGGCTATGAGCGGGCCCTGTCGACCATTCTCGATGCCAACATCACCACGCTGATTGCCGCGGCGATCCTCTACCTGCTCGGCAGCGGCCCCGTGAAGGGCTTCGCCGCGACGCTGGGGATCGGCATCATCACGTCCGTGTTTACGGCCTTCGTCGTCACGCGGTTGCTGACGGTGATGTGGGTCAAGGCCTTCCGGCCGAAGACGCTTGCGGTTTAGGGGCGGAGAGACGCGATCATGCTGATAAAATTCTGGCCCAAACAGACGCACCTGAAATTCATGAACCTGCGGATGGCGGGGATCATTTTCTCAATCGCGATGCTGACCGCCTCGGCATTCTTCCTGGCCACGCGCGGCCTAAATTTCGGAGTCGACTTCGCCGGCGGCACAGCGATGGAACTCGATGCGACCGACACCGTCAATGAAGGCTCGGTGCGCGCAGCCATTCCGTTCAATGCCGACGTCAACGCCGCGGTGGGCACCGACGCGCGCAAGATCGTCGTGGTCAAGTTCGGCGAAGCGCCCGAATCCCTGCTCGGCGCCGAGTTCCAGGCCCTGACGCCGGAAGAGAAAGTGGAACGCGCCAGCGGCGCGACCAACGAACTGGTTGTCCGTAGCCTGAAGGAAAAGCTCGGGATCATCGACGAGCAGATCCTGCGCAATGACTCGGTCGGCCCGAAGGTCTCGCAGGAACTCTTCCGGGACGGCATCACCGCGCTGGTCGTGTCGCTGATGCTGATGCTGGCCTACATCTGGTACCGGTTCGAATGGCAGTTTTCGATCGGCGCCGTGGCGGCGCTGGCGCATGACGTGATCATAACGCTGGGCGTGTTCGCCTTCCTGCAGCTCGAGTTCAACCTCACCACCATCGCCGCCCTGCTGACCATCATCGGTTATTCGATGAACGACACCGTGGTCGTGTTCGACCGCGTGCGCGAGGAAAAGCGCAAGTACAAGAAGATGCCCGACCGGGACGTCATCGATCTTGCGCTGAACTCGACACTGTCGCGCACCCTGCTGACCTCCGGCACAACGCTGATCGCGCTGCTCGCAATCTTCTTCCTTGGCGGCCCGGTGCTGCGCGGCATGAGCTTCGCGCTGATCTGGGGGATCGTGATCGGGACTTATTCGTCGGTCTTCATCGCCTCGTCGATCGTCCTGTCACTCGGCATGGACCTTACGAAGAAGGCCGTCGAAGACACGCCCGGCTTCCAGGGCGCGCCCTGACCGGCTTCAGACGTTGAACCGGAATAGCATCACGTCGCCGTCCTGGACGATGTATTCCTTGCCTTCCGAGCGCATCTTGCCCGCGTCCTTCGCGCCGACTTCGCCGCCGCAGGCGATGTAGTCTTCGAAGGGGATGGTCTCGGCGCGGATGAAGCCCTTCTCGAAATCGCCGTGGATGACACCGGCGGCTTTCGGCGCGGTCCAGCCCTTCTTGATCGTCCAGGCGCGGGCTTCCTTCGGCCCGGCCGTGAAGTAAGTCTGCAGGCCGAGCAGTTCGTAGCCGGCGCGGATCAGGCGCGTCAGGCCAGGCTCCGTCAGGCCGAGCGAGGCGAGGTATTCGTCGCGGTCGGGGCCATCAAGCAATGCGAGTTCGCTTTCGATCTGGGCCGAGAACACGACGCAGCCGGCGCCTTCCAGTTTGGTGCGTTCCTCCACCCGTTTCGAATAGGCATTGCCGGTCGCGGAGCTGGTCTCGTCGACGTTGGCGACGAAGAGAACGGGTTTCGAGGTCAGCAGCTGCAGCATCTGCCAGGCGCGCTGGTCGTCGGCCGGCACCTTGGCGTAGCGGGCAGGGCGGCCGGCCACGAGTTCGGCGAGGGCGAGGTCGATCAGCGCCACTTGCGCCTTCGCGTCCTTGTCACCGGAGTTCGCCTTCTTGATGACGCCCGCCTTGCGCTTCTCGAGGCTTTCGAGGTCGGCCAGCATCAGTTCGGTCTCGACAACTTCGAAGTCGGCCACCGGATCGACCTTGCCGCGCACATGCGTGATGTCGTCATTGTCGAAGCAGCGGAGCACGTAGATGATCGCGTCGGTTTCGCGGATGTTGGCGAGGAACTTGTTGCCGAGGCCTTCACCCTGGCTCGCGCCTTCCACGAGGCCGGCGATGTCCACGAAGTTCATCCGGGCGGGCACGATCTCCTTCGAGCCGGCAGCTTTTGCCAGCCGGTCGAGTCGCGGCTCGGGCACGGCCACTTCGCCGACATTTGGCTCGATGGTGCAGAAGGGATAGTTGGCGGCCTGCGCCGCGGCCGTCTGGGTTAATGCGTTGAAGAGGGTGGACTTGCCGACATTCGGCAGACCCACGATTCCACATTTGAAGCCCATGGCGCCTTGCACTCCGGAATAGCTGAAACGGCGCATTAGCCCCTTTTGTCCGCCAGAAACAGGCACAAATATCGCTTCGCAGCTTAAATGGCTGGCTTGGCCGTGCCGCGGGGGTATTCTCCCGTGGTTAACCGTATCAGAAGGGTACACGCACCCATGAGTTATGACGTCTTCCTGGTGTCCGCGATCGAGGACCGGGACACCGCCAAACTGGTCGCACGGCGCCTGAGAGCCCTGAAATTCAAGGTCTGGCTGGACCAGAAGCAGGTCGACGAGACCTTCGACGCGAAAGATGCGCGGGATGCGATGAATTCGCAGTCCATGCTGGTGCTCTGGTCGGCCAATGGCGTGAAAAGCGATTGGGTCCGCGCTGCTGCGGCGGTCGGAAACTCCCGCGCCGGCACGCTGGTGGAAGCCGCCCTCGACAAGACCATCCCCTATGAGCCGTTCCGCACGCACAAGCGGTTTGCGCTCGACGGCATGACCTCGCGCAAGTCGCCGCCCGCCTTTGCGGACCTGGTCGACGAGCTTGGCCGCCGCCAGGGCCGCAGCGACCTGCGTGTGTGGAACGCCTTCGGTGCGCAGGACGAGGACAAGCGTCTTGATTGGCTCGCCGCGCACCCGAACGATCCGCTGGCGCTCGACGCGAAGAAA
>JBGTKE010000110.1:0-5180 GCA_041744775.1 Hyphomonas sp.
GATTTCCTCCAGCAGCATCCAGGCCGTCATCCCCTTCAGCAGGATCGCGGCGGCTTCCTCGTCGCTGATCGACGCAGGCAGCGGCACGACGCCGGCTGCCGGCCCGGTATAGTGCGTCGCATAGGTGCCGCGCCCGGTATAGGCGACCCGGTCGCCGGGCCCGACATGCGTGACGCCCTCGCCGGCCTCCTCGATCACCCCCGCACCCTCCGACCCCGGAACAAACGGCAACGGCATCTTGTAGAGGCCCGTGCGGTGATACGTGTCGATGAAGTTCACTCCCACCGCCGTCTGCCGCACCCGCACCTCCCCCGGCCCCGGCGCGCGCGGCGGAGAAGCCTCCAGCGTCAGCACTTCCGGCCCGCCGGTCTGGTGGATGCGAATGGCGTAGGCATTGGGAAGGGTCATCGGCGGCTCCAGGGTTCTTTTCCATTTGAAGCGCGCTGTCACTTCCGCGTCAAATCATACCGCCAGAATGGGACTCGACAGGGTTCGCAAGTTCTGCTTTTGTTCCAGAATCTGCAAGGAGGGAAAAATGATTGGATACGTCACTCTCGGTACGCGCGATCTGGAGCGCGCCGCAAAGTTCTATGATGCGATTGCTGCCGAGCTCGGCACGCCGCGTATGTTCACAATGGAAAAGTTCATTGCCTGGGGCACGCCGGAAGGCGGCGCCGGAATTGGCCTTTGCTATCCGCATGACGGCAACCCGATGAGCGTCGGCAATGGCGTCATGGTCGCCCTTCAGGCCAAGGACAAGGCACACGTGGACCGGATCTACAATCTCGCTCTCAGCCTCGGCGCCACCGATGAAGGCCCGCCCGGCCCGCGCGGGGACACGTTCTATGCCGGCTATTTCCGCGACCCCGACGGCAACAAGCTGAACGCGTTCGTGATGGGCTGAACGGACGTTGAATAGTCTGACCGCGCCGCCAGCGTTCAATTGTGAGCCGCTGGCGGTGGCGGCAGGATCATGCCCTCATACAGATAAAGGTCCGGCCGTTCGGCATTGCCGGGACGAATGCGTGCGAGCCCATACCGTGACAGAGAAATACGGCGCGGCGGCGCAAACAGGGTTCCGGGAACCGGATACATCGCTTCGGCAAACGGCTCACCGTCCACCGACACCAGGCGGGCCACCGCAAACGTGACGCCGCCGGTTTCGATTGGCAGCGGGATCACCACCAGGTCATCACTCATACCGCTCCCCCCTTAGCTCCCCACAAATTTCGCTGGGCGCTTTTCGAGGAAAGAAGCGACGCCCTCCTTGTGATCGGCCGACTTGAAGCAGGCAGACAGCGCCGTGACGTGTGCTTTCATGTGCTCCGGGAGTTCCCGCGCGAGGCCCTCATAGACCAGCGCCTTCATGTGACGGATCGAGAAGGGCGAGGACGCAAGATACCGCCGCGCCTCGGCCAGCGCCGCGTCCATCAGCGCTTCCGGCGCGACAATCTCGTTGGCATAGCCGATCTCCTTGGCCTCTGTCGCCTCGAGGAAACCGCCCGAATATAGCAGCCGCAAAGCTCGCGAATGCCCGATCAGGCGCGGCAGGATCCAGCTGCCCGCGCCCGTATCCGGCACCAGCCCCCGGTGCGCAAAGTTCCAGGCAAAGCGCGCGCGGTTGGTGACGATGCGCACATCGCACTGGCTCGAAAACTCCGCGCCCATGCCGACCGCATAACCGTCAATCGCGCCGATAACCGGCTTCGGGCAGGCCACCAGCGGCCACCAGACATCATTCTCATGCGCCTCCCCGCGCACGCCGCGCGTCTCGCCGGGAATGGTTGACAGGTCTGCAAGGTCCGTGCCCGCGCAGAACGCTCCGCCCGCGCCGGTTACGATCAGCACACGGACGGAATCATCCGCCGCCACCTCCCGCACCTTGCCGATGAACGCCGCCAGCATCGCATAGGTCATCGCATTGCGCTTCTCCGCGCGGTCGATGGTCAGGATGGCAATTCCGTCTTCGGTGTTCTCGAGCTTGATATGGTGGGCTGTCATGTTTCCTCCGTCCTTTAAGCCCCCTCTCCCCTCGGGGAGAGGGGGTTGGGGGTAAGGGGGGCGCAACGCTGCCCCTCTGTATTCCAGTTCGGGCGAGGCTCCCCTCACCTCTGCCCCTCTCCCCGCAAGCGGGGAGAGGGGTTCCTTCTGGTTCAATGCCCCTCGATCTTCGCCACCGCCTTGGTGCGCGTCCGGATATTCAGCAGCTCCACGCCCAGCGAGAACGCGATCGCAAAGTAGAGATACCCGCGCGGAATGTGGAAGCCGAGGCCGTCCGCCACCAGCGCCACGCCGACCAGCAGGATGAAGGCCAGCGCCAGCATCTTGGTCGTCGGATGCTCTGCGATGAATTTCGACAGAGGGTCCGCCGCCACCGCCATCACGATCGTCGAGAGCACTACAGCCGCCACCATGACCGCCAGAATGTCCGTCATGCCGATCGCCGTGATCACCGAGTCCAGCGAGAACACGATATTGATGACGAACAGCTGGATGATCACGCTTCTGAAAGTCGACTTCGCCTTCGACTCCTCATGGTGCGTGCCCTCCACGGATGCGTGGATCTCCTGTGTCCCCTTCCACAGTAGGAACAGGCCGCCCCCGAGCAGGATCAGGTCCTTGATGGTGATTTCCTCGAAATGATGCGCCGCTTCCGCGTCGCCGCCCGCCACGAACATCGCCAGTTCGTGCGGCAGGGTGAACAGCGCCTCCTTGTCCAGCCCGATGATCACGAAGATCAGCGACAGCATGACGATGCGCAGGCCCATCGCGCCCCAGATGCCGATCCGGCTGGCACGCTTCTGCTCCTCGCCCTGCAGCTTGCCTGTGGCGATGGAAATGAACAGCAGGTTGTCGATCCCCAGCACGACCTCCAGGAAGGTCAGTGTCGCGAGAGATCCCCAGAAGGCTGGAGACGCGAGGAGTTCGGTCATGGGAGTCGCCTTTGCGGTTGGAAGAGTGCCGCTGAGTGAACCCTGCGCCGCCATTTTCGGCAAGGCTTTCCCTTCGGGAGCATCTTGCGCGTAGGCCCGCCCGGCCGCAGCATCCAGTCATACCCGGGAGAGGCCCATGCCAGAATTCTGCACCATCGACGCAGGCGCCGCCCAGATTCGCGTTGCAATTGAAGGCACTGGCCCCCTCGTGCTGATGGTCCACGGCTTCCCCGAAAGCTGGTATTCCTGGCGCCACCAGATCGCCCCCATCGCCGCTGCGGGATTTACGGCCGCCGCCATGGACGTGCGCGGCTATGGCGGCTCGTCCCGCTTGCCAGAAGTCGCCGACTACCGGATGGAAGCCCTCATCGGTGACATAATCGGCGTCGGCGCGGCCCTCTCGCCAGACGCGCCCTTCACCCTCATCGGCCATGACTGGGGCGCCCCGCAAGTCTGGAACACTTCCCTCACGCGGCCTGACCGGATCGCCGCCGTCGCCGCCCTGTCGGTGCCCTTCTTCGGCGCCCCGGAATTCTCCTTCGACGACGTCATCAAGCGTGTCTTCGACGACCGCGACCGCTTCTTCTACCAGTCCTATTTCCGCACCCCCGGCCGCGCCGAGGCGGACCTCGAAGCAGACCTCCCGCGCTTCCTCAAAGCCTTCTACTATTCCATCTCCGGCGACGCGCAGGACGGCGAATGGAAACTCGGCCTGCCGTCCAGCGCCACCCTGATGGACAGCCTCACCGTCCCCGAAACCATGCCCGCCTGGATGACCGAGGCCGATCTCGCCTGGTACGAAAACGAGTTCCGCGCCTCCGGCCTGTTCGGCCCGATCAGCCGCTACCGCAACCATACGCGCGATTTCGAATTCCTCTCCCCCTTCCGGGGACGGACCATCGATCAGCCCGCCTGCTTCATCGCCGGCGACAAGGACCCAGCCTTCAACGGTTTCGGCATGGTCACCGACCCTATCGGCAAGATGCGCCCCGCCGTGCCGAACCTGGAAACCGCGGTGGTCCTCCCCGGTTGCGGCCACTGGACCCAGCAGGAACGCCCCGCCGAGGTCAACGCTGCCCTGGTGCCATGGCTCACCAGCCTGAAGGGCCGCGTCGTCTAGACGCGCGCAAAATCGCTCTATCTATTTTCCGGGGGCCTGATTAGCTGCGCCCATCTTTGGGGAGACAAAACCATGATCCGCACACTTGCCGCCGCCGTCCTTGCCGCCGCGCTGGCCCTGCCCGCCCTTGCCGACGAAGTCTGGACCCTGCCCAGCGGCAACCAGATCGAATACCTGCGCGACGACGGCACCACCGCCGTCCTCGCCTATTCCCCGGTCATGGGCGTCGAGCAGTCCTACATCTTCGTCCACGGCCTCGGCGGCAATACAGACAATCGCACCACCTTCACCGGCTATTGGGTCGAGCCCACTTATGTCGGCAAGACCTGCCCCGCCGCCATCGCCGCGCCGGACGGCATGCTCTGGGACCGCTGGGGCATCGTCGAACTGAAGTTCCAGAAGAAGGGCTTCCCCTCGAAGATCACCATGAAACGCGGCGACTGCTTCGCCGCCCCCACGGAAAAAATCAAACTGAAACCCGTGGTTGGCGCAGGGCTGCAATAGTCCGCTAACGGATTATTCAACGATGCCCTCACCGCAGATGCCTGCGAAGGCAGGTATCCAGCGCAAGGATAACTGGACCCCTGCCTTCGCAGGGGTCTACGGAGCAGATGGCTTCACCGCGTCTGCCCGCCGTCCACCGCAATCACCGCGCCGTTGATAAAGCTCGCCCGCTCCGACAGCAGGAACGCCGCCGTATCGCCGATCTCCTGCGGCGTGCCGAACCGTTTCATCGGCACCTCGCGCTTGATCCAGCGCCACCAGGCATCCGCACGCGGCCCTGTTGATTGCTTCTCCCAATTGTTCCCCGGAAAGATGATATGGCCCGGCGCGTTTGTATTGACACGGACTTTCGTCTCCGCCGCAAACCGCGCCACGCTCGTCGAGTGATGGTTCACCGCCGCTTTCGTCGCGCCATAATCCAGCGGCGTGCCGAGCGCGCCGAGCCCCGCTATCGAGCTGATGAACAGGAAACTCCCCCCGCCATTCTTCGCCATGCGCGGAATCGCGCCGCGCGCCAGCCGGAACGCCGAGTTGAGGTTCTGGTCCAGCCCCGCCTGCCACTCATCATCCGATACCTCGAGGCCCAACGGCGAGGGCGACAGCCCCACATTCGCCACCGCCCC
>JBGTKE010000111.1:0-14119 GCA_041744775.1 Hyphomonas sp.
ACAAGGCGGGCGTCAGCTTTTGTCTCGCTCCACCTCCACCCGCTTCGTGGGGAGGACGAGGGAGCCGCGGCCCAATCAGTCGTCGTAGTGGCCGCGGCATTGGGCAATAATAAGCAATTGATCCTTACCCGAACCATCCACTGTATAGACCAGACGATGTTCGTCTGTGATGCGGCGAGACCACCAGCCAGACAACTCGCCCTTGAGCGGTTCCGGCTTTCCAATGCCGGTAAATGGATCGCGCCTGATTTCGCTGATCAGCTTCAAGACCTTCAGGCCGGTTTTCCGGTCCTTGTCCATCCACCAGTTCAGGTCTTCGAGGGCTTCGGCTTCAAATACGACGCGCATCGCGGATCATCGCCCAAAGTGCTTCCGGGTCTTCATCCGCCAGTTTGGAAAACGTCTCGCCGTCGATCTCGACACGGCCTTGGCCGCTCGCATTGATTGTGCTCAGCAGGCGCGCCGCGCCTTTCGGATTGGACAACAGATGCACGGTTTCGAGCAGGCCGCTGTAATCCTCCATGCTCATTACGACGACTGCGCCCGCACCCCGGCGCGTGATGGCAACCGGCGCATGATCATCGATCACGCTGTCGATCACCTGCTTCAGGTTCGCGCGGGCTTCGGTGATGGAGATGGCATCTGTGATGTGGGGCATGTGGGCAATATGTACGTGATTGCGTACAATTGCAAGAGTTGGCGCTCAATTGCTTCTTACGCTGGCGGCGGCATGTAGGGTATTGAAGTGGCGAAGCGGAGGGTGGGTTAGGCCGAAGGCCGTAACCCACCGTCCAAGGGCGAGACAAAAAATGGTGGGTTACGCCTTCGGCTAACCCACCCTACGAGTTGCGAAGCGCCTCTGGCTACTTGCTCACGGGGTGCCTGGCGACGGGACGCGTGGCGGGGCGCGCGGCGGCGAATGCTTACGAGCAACCTTAGAGCAGTACAAATTTGGCTTACGGGTTAGGTTTGCGGAGCGTCTTGTTGTTTAGCCAGTAAGATTCCAGCGATGTCATATCGTGCCCAAAGGGAATCTCCGGGACGCCAGCTTTTCGGCATCGATTTCTTCAGTCCTTTGTCGAGACGCAGATTTTCCTCTTTGGTTATAATGCAACGCCGAAAGTATCTGTCGTGTAAATCCAAGACGCTTTTAGCAGTATGCTGACTGTCTTTGGCGGCGTCTCGGAAAATTTCCTCCAATACCTTGATCGGGACCACATGCTCGCAATGGAGCAACCCGTCTCCCTTTTTGAGTTTCCGCGAAGGATCTGTTTTCAAAACTTCAAGAATCTCGGAAGCCTGAATAGAGATATTGGGAAAGTCACAGCTGATATGTGCCCAAACTGCACAACTTCGCAGATCGCCATCGTTATACCAACGCGGAGTGCCAATTTTTAGGAAGCCTTCACCGCGTTTATAAGCGTCAATTGAATCTATGAAGCCACGAAAGTGGCCGCGAACATGCACTCCGCAATTGAGGTAAGAGGCAAAAGCGTCGGCTAATCTTTCTGCTGAGTTCACATGCTCCCCCTAAATCGCCGGCTGGATCGGTCCGTCTGCTCGTCCGTTCACGAACTGGTCTACGTATTCGTTGCCGCTGTGCATCACGTCGGCTGCTGGGCCGCGCCAGATGATCTTGCCTTCGAAGAGCATGGCGATCTCGTCGGCGATCTTGCGGGCTGAGGGCATGTCGTGGGTGATCGAGACGGCGGCCGCGCCGAGGCCGCGGACCATTTCGACGATCAGGTCGTTGATGGCGTCGGCGGTGATCGGGTCGAGGCCGGTGGTCGGCTCGTCGAAGAAGATCAGGTCCGGTTCCGAGATGATCGAGCGGGCGAGGGAGACGCGCTTCTGCATGCCGCCGGAAATCTCGGCCGGGTAAAGTCCTGCAACGTCCGACCCCAGACGAACCTTCTTCAAGGTCTCGATGGCGCGTTCCTTGGCGTCCTTGCGCTTCGTGCCTTCGGTATTGATCAGGCGGAAGGCGACGTTCTCCCAGACGGTCAGCGAGTCGAACAGCGCGCCGGACTGGAACAGCATGCCGATCCGCGCGCGCATCTTCTCGCGCGCCTTGCCGGTCGCCTTGGTCACGTCTTCGCCGCCGAAGAAGATCTGGCCCTTGTCCGGCGTCATCAGGCCGAGGGCGTTCTTCAGCATCACCGATTTGCCCGAACCGGACCCGCCGATCACGACCAGGCTCTGGCCGGGCGCGACATCCAGATCGACGCCGCGCAGCACCTGATTCTTCCCGAAAGACTTCTCGACGCCGGCGAGTTTGAGGATCGGCTGGCTCATAGTCCGATCTCCACAAACAGGGTCGACAGGACGTAGTTGAAGGCGAGCACCAGCACCGCCGCGCCGACCATCGACAGGGTCGCCGCGCGGCCGACGCCGGTGGCGCCCGCCTGGCTGCGGTCGCCCTGGTAGCAGCCCATGATGGCGATGACGGCGCCGAACACGACCGCCTTGATCAGGCCGACGAGAATGTCATCGCGGGTGACGAAGTCGAGCGTATTGCGCAGGTAGACGGTCGAGTCGAAGCCGAGGCCGTAGACGCTGACCAGCCAGCCGCCCATCACGCCGATCAAGTTGGCGATCATCACCAGCGCCGGCAGGGTGACGAGAGCGGCCAGGAAGCGCGGCGCATAGAGGTAGCGGTAGGGCGAGGCCGACAGCGTCTCGAGCGCGTCGATCTGCTCGGTCACGCGCATCGCGCCGATCTCCGCGGCGATGCCGGCCGAAACGCGGCCCGCCAGCATCAGGCCGGTGATCACCGCGCCGAGCTCGCGCGAGATGCCGAGCACCACGATGTTGGGCACGAACTGTTCGGCGCCGTAACGGCTGCCGCCTTCATAGATGTTGAGCGCGAGGGCCGCGCCGATGAACACGGCGGCGAGCCCGACGACCGGCAGGGAGTAGAACCCGATCCGCACCATCTGGCGCAGGATTTCCCCGCCATACCAGCGCGGGGTGAAGGCGGCGATCTGCACCCGGCCGGCAAATACCGACAGCTGGCCAATCTCGGCGAACAGGCCCAGCGTGACGCGGCCGATGAGCTGGAGGGGGTTCGCCATGATCGGCCTCAGCGATAGTTGCGTTGCACGCGGGGGCCAAGCCCGGTCAGCAGCTCATAGCCAAGCGTGCCGCAGGCCGCTGCCTGAGCTTCCAGATTGGCGTGTTCGCCGAGGAACTCAACACGCGCCCCGGGCTTTACGCCTTTCGGGCCATCGGTGATGTCCAGCGTCACCAGGTCCATCGAAATCCGCCCGGCGACCGGGCAGGCGACGCCGTCCACCCAGCCCTTGAGCTTGCCGGACCCGCTGCGCATCAGGCCGTCGGCATAGCCGATGGCGCAGGTGGCGAGCAGTCGGTCCTCCGCCATCGCATAGGTCGCGCCATAGCCGACGGTCTTGTCCTTCTCGCCCTTGAAGACATTGATGATCGTCGCTTCCAGGATGATTCCGGTCTTCAGCCGCACATTGGCCGGCGGCGCCGAGCCGCCATACAGCGCCAGGCCGGGCCGGGTCAGGTCGAAGCCGTAAGTCTTGCCGAGGTAACAGCCGGCGGAGTTCGCGAGGCTGGCGGGCGTATCGGGGAAGGCGTCGGCAACTTGCTCGAAGGCGAGGCGCTGCTGCAGATTCATCGGGCTTAGCGGATCGTCGGCGCAGGCGAGATGGCTCATCACCAGCACCGGGGCGAGGCGGCGGATCGCGGTCGCCTCGGTGTCGATCAGGCCCGGCGCCATCCCCAGCCGGTTCATGCCGGTATCGACATGGATCGCGCAGGTGCCGCGCGGCGCCGTTGACCAGAGCTTCAGGTGAAGCTCGCTGGACAGCACGGCGGTCAGTTCGGCGTCGCGGTAGGCCGCCAGTTCGCCGCGCATCGGGCCGTTGAGCACGAAGATCCGCGGGCCCCGGCCAACCGCCTTGCGCAGGTCCATGCCTTCGTCGAGGTAGGCGACGAAGAAGGTCAGGCACCCGGCGGTCTTCAGCGCCCTGGCCACCTTGGCGGCGCCGAGGCCGTAGGCATCCGCCTTCACGACCGCCGCCGTCGTCGCCCCCGGATGCAGGGCATCAAGGGTGCGCCAGTTGTCCACGATATTCGACGTCAGTACGGTCGCGCGGGGCAGGAAGCTCATGCGATCAAGGGCTAGGCGAGATTGAATCGAATGTCATCCCGGCTATTTCTTGCCCTCGTGATGGGCGACCCAGGCCGTCCCCTTCATGTTCCAGACCGGCGTGAAGAACACCATCCAGACGATCAGCAGGATCATCCCGCCGGCCGGCACGACGGCGATCTTCTGCGGCCCGAACCAGTCCACCAGCGCGCCCATCAGCGCTGCGCCGAACGGTGCGCCCGCCATGAAGCCGAGCTGGTAGATCGAGAGGACGCGGGCGAGTTTCGCCTTCGGCGCCGAATCCTGCACGATCGAGCGGCTCATCGCGATCGATATGCCGGCGGCCAGGCCCCAGACGAAGACGATGGCGAGGAACAGCCAGTGCGGCACGTTGCCCATCATCATCAGGATGCTGGCGGAGGCGACGAACTGCGCGATCAGCAGCAGGCGGCCCTGCCGCTTGATGCGCCGGAACACCGTCAGCACGGCAGAGGACACGAACGCGCCCATCCAGAAGGTCACGAACATGTCGCGGATTCCCGAGGAGCCGAAATGGTAGACGTCGCGGTTGATGATCGGCAGCACCACGAGGAAGGAGCCGATGACGAACACCCCGACGCCGAACATCAGCGTCGTCATCGCCCAGAGCTTGGGATCGGCGCGCACCGCGCGCAGGCCGTCGAGGATATCACCGAAGGTCGAGCGGACGCCTTTGCCGGTGGCGCGGATCGCACGCCCGCGCGCCAGCATGAGCGCAAAGCCGGCCCCACTCGCCAGCACCGCGCCTTGCGTGAACAGCAGCGTTTCGGCGGAAATCGGACCAATGCTGAAGCCGCCGAGCCAGGACGGCATCTTCGTTGCCTTGTCGGCATAGCCGGCGAGGATCAGGCCGGCGATCTGGGCGAGGAACTGCGCCATCGTTGCCAGCGTGACGCCGAGCTGCAGGGTGACACCGGAGCCGATCCGCATGCGCCGGTAGACGACCTCGTTGACGATCGAATCCCGCGCCGGCATCATGAAGGCGCCGATGGTGCCGATCGAGACGGCATACAGGATCATCGCGGGATAGGTCAGCTCGCCCGGTCCGACATAGAAGGCCAGCATCAGCGCCGGCGCGGCGGCCAGAAGATGCAGCAGGACCAGCAGGCGCCGCCCGTCCGCGCGCTCGGCCACCACGCCGCCGAGCAGCAGGAAGATCACCGAGGGCAGGGACAGCGCCATGTTGGCGAGGCCAAGCGCAAGGCCGTCCATATGGAGATGGTCGCGGCCAGTGATCAGGTAGGGAAACAGGACCATCTGCAGGCCGAAAGCCATGAACCAGCTGCACTGCATGGCAAGATAGGCGGGCAGTTCGATCTTCACTTCGCGGCGCAGGCGCTTGGCGCGCCAATGCGTGGCGCTGACCAGAAAACTCGCGCCGGCGCCGAGCGCTTCGCTGAGGCCGCTGACGGGCGACGTCACGCTTTCGGACGCCGCCTCGGCCGTTTCGTCGACAATCTTTTCGATGTCGCCGCTCATGCTGGTACGCTCCCGCCAATGGGGCGGGACAATAGGTAGGAGGGCCCGCCAAGGAAAGAGGGGGAATCCGCGCTGCAACAGCCCTCAACCATCGTTATGGTTGCCTTGGGTCCGGCCTGCCGCTAGGCTTGTTCATCGGCTCAGGCGTCCAGGAGGGCCCTCCCATGAGCGCATTTCGTCTTGCCGCCAGTTGGTTGCTGGCCATCGGCCTCGCCGCCTTTTTCCTGCACATTACCGTCCACCCCTGGCCGGACCCGGTGCCCGGCTACGTCAAACTGTATGACGCGCCCGGCGAACACCTGCTGTTTTCGGCGCTCGCCCAGGGCACAGGCGTAACCCAGTTCGAGCCAGCCGGCCGTTTCGTGTCCGGCATCCTCGAATTGATCACCGCGTTCCTGCTCCTCATCCTTTCAACCCGCCGGGCCGGCGCGGCGCTGTCGGTCCTGATCCTTGGCGCCGGGGTCGCGCTCCACCTGTCGCCCTGGCTGGGCCGCGATATCGCCCTGCCGGAAGGCGGCACCGACGGGGGCACGCATTTCCTGCTCTATGTGATCTTCCTGGCGCTCAGCCTGCTGCTTCTGGTTGTGCATCCGGGCCGCCGGGACCGTTTCTGACCACCCGCTGATGCAGTTCTGAAACACCTGAAAATTAAGGCCGCTCCACGCCTCGTTAACTGTTCGCTGCGAGATTCCGCCGATCATGGCAGGCTTTTCCGAATGAGCGATCCTACGCCCCCGGCCTCCGCACCGAAGCCGTCCGGCGCGGCCCAGGATGCGTTGGTACGCCGGCTGATCGACGTCGTGGCGATGCCGGGTCCCCGCATTCCGCCGCAGGATCGGGCGATGGCAGCCGACATCCTGCTCGACATGTTGCTGCACGTGACCGACCGCGAGCGCAGCCTGTGCGCCTCGCGTCTGGCGGTCTGCCGCGATGCCCCGCGGCGGATTCTGCGCTACCTCGCCCAGTGCTCCTTCGCCGTTGCGCGGCCGCTGCTGGAAGAGAGTGAGGCGTTCGATGCCTGCGACCTCGTCGAGATCGTCGAGAACACGGCCCCCGAACACCGCTCGGTCATTGCCCGCCGGCGCAACCTCTGCGTGACCGTCACGGCCAGCCTCGCACAGTTCGGCGAGCCGCGCATCGTGCGCGAGCTGCTGGCTAACCGCAACGCGCCCCTGGCCGAGACGACGGTCGACCGGCTCGTGGCGATGTCGCGGGAAGATCCCGGGCTCTGTCCCATCCTGGCCGAGCGAATCGAGCTGCGCCCGTCGCACGCCATGGCGATGTTCTGGTGGGCCGATGGCCCGACGCGGCGCAAGATTCTTACCCGGCAGGCCTCGGACCGGGCCGAAATGATCTCGATCTGCCGCGACGTGTTCGAGATGGCCGCCGCCGAAGGCTGGTCTGACGCAATCACCCGCAAGGCGCTGCAGCTGATCGAACGGCGCCAGCGCAACCGCGCGGCGATCGAGCGCAGCCCCTATGACAGCCTCGAGGGCGCGGTCGCCGCCGCCGCCGCTGCCGGCATCGATGCCGAAATGGTCCAGGAAATCGGCTATCTTGCCGGCATCAGGCCGGTCACCGCCGCCAAGATCCTGTCCGACTTAGGCGGGGAGGGGCTGGCCGTGCTCTGCAAGGCGACCGGCCTGAAGCGCGAATACCTGCGGATGCTGTGGACGGCGCTGCGCCGCCCGCTGGAAGACGCGCCGGGACAGCTGAACCCGGCGTTTGCCTACGTCGCCGAGACCTATGAGGTCCTGTCCGTCGCCAAGGCCCAGACCACGCTGCGTTACTGGAACTGGTCGCTGTCATCTGCCTATTCGCCCAGCGCCCTGCGCCGGGCCCAGGAATTGGGCATTCCAGCCAACGAAGAAGCAGAGTATTCCACTTCGCAACGTACGGCGCGTCTCGTCTTCGGAATTTAGGCTTGCTGCGGCAAATCGCACTTCCCAAGACCGTTTCCGGACTCTAGTTGGGTCATTTTTCAGGTCTGAATCGAACGAAGGGGAGCCGCCGTGTATTTTCTCGGAATACTCCTGGCGATCGTCGTCTTCTGGATGGCCAATTCCGGCCACTACACGCCGCTGATGCTCGGCTTCGCGGCGGCGGCGGTTGGCCTGACGATGCTTGTGTGTGCGCGGTTGAAGATCATCGACCGCGAAGGCGGGCCCTATGTGCGCCTCATCGGCTTCGCCACCTATTATCCGTGGCTGTTCTGGGAAGTCGTCAAGTCGAACTGGGTCGTCATCAAGGCCTGCCTGCGCGCCGATATCGACATCTCGCCGGCACTGGTGAAGGTCAAGACCGTCTGCAAGTCGGACCTTGCCAAGGTCACCTTCGCAAACTCGATCACGATGACGCCGGGAACCGTGACCATCGAGATCGACGGCGACAAGCTGCTGGTCCACGGCCTGTATGAAGCCAACACGGTGCCGGAAGCCTTCGCGGAAATGGACCGGCGCTGCGCCCGCGCGGCCGATCCGTCGGGGACACCGGCATGACCCTCGCCGCACTCATCGCCATCCTGCTCGGGATGTGCCTCCTGCTCATCCGTGCACTGATGGGACCGACGCTGTATGACCGGGTGCTGGCCGTCAATTCCTTCGGTACCAAGACGGTTCTCGTCATCGGCCTCCTGGGCTATGTCATGGGCCGCCCGGCCTTCCTCGACATCGCCATCCTCTACACGCTGATCAACTTCGTCTCGACAATCGCGGTCCTCAAGTTCTTCCGCTACCGCTCGTTCCAGGTGCCGCTGATCCGCCGCGCGGATCCGGCCCCGCAGGGAGGCGAGCGCAATGGCTGATGTCCTCGCCCTTATGGGCACAACCTGGGAGACCGTACGCTACCCGCTGGGCGGCGCGGTCTGCCTGCTTGGCGCCCTTCTGTGCATCGTCGGCACGGTCGGCGTCCTGCGCTTCCCGGATTTCTACACCCGCCTGCACGCCGCCAGCATCACCGACACATCGGGCGCCGGCCTCGTGCTCCTCGGCATGGCGCTGATGGCGCCGCACTGGCTGGTGCTGGTCAAGGTATTCTGCATTCTCGGCTTCCTGCTCCTGACCAGCGTGACGGCCTCGCACGCGCTGGCCAACGCGGCGCACACGGCAGGTCTGCAGCCCCGGATCGGTCCGATGGGCCGGCCCGGCGCAGATGAAGATGCGGAGGACGGACATTGACCGACATCCTGATCGGCGACACCGGCACCGCGCTCATCAACATCCTGTTTCTCGGCATCCTGTTTGTCGTGGCGCTGGCAATTGCGCGCCTGCGCAGCCTGTTTGCCATCGTCATGCTGTCGGGCGTCTATTCGCTCGTCTCGGCGGCCTGGTACATCCTGGTCGATGCCGTCGATGTCGGCTTCACGGAAGCCGCCGTCGGGGCCGGCATGTCCACCGCCGTTCTGCTCGGCGCGATGCTGCTGACGGCGCGCACGGCGAAACCCGAAAAGCCGTTCTCGCGGATCGGGCCTTTCGTGGTGTGCCTCGCCGCCGGCATCATGCTGATCTATGCGACGATCGACCTGCCGGCTCTCGGTGACCCGAACTCACCCGCCAATTCCGGCGTCGGCCTCACCTACCTGCAGATCAACTGGCACGACACCGGCGTCCCCAACGTCGTCACCTCGGTGCTCGCCAGCTACCGGGGCTTTGATACGCTCGGCGAAACGGTCGTGGTCTTCACCGCCGGCCTCGCGGTCGCGCTGCTGCTCGGTTTCGGCGAGCGCTCGCTGGCCGAGACGCTGCGCAGGCCTCCGAAACCCGGCACACGTCCGGCTCCCGCGCGCAAGGACGGAGAGGCCTCATGAAGGGCGACCATCACATGATCCTGCGCGTCATCGCCAAGTGCCTGATCCCGCTGATCCTCATCTACGGCTTCTACGTCCAGTTCCACGGCGAAGTCGGGCCCGGCGGCGCGTTCCAGGCCGGCATCGTGCTGGCGGTAGCGCTGATCCTCAATGCGCTGGTCTTCGGCCTGACGCCCACGATGCGCGCCGTGCCGCCGTGGTTCACGCGGGCGATGGCGGCCGTCGGGGTGCTGCTCTATGCCGGCGTCGGCGTCTGGGCCCTGCTGAAGGGCGGCGAATATCTCGAATACCAGGCGCTGTTCGGGGAACCGCTCGGCGGTCATCACGGCCAGCATGCCGGTATCATCATCATCGAACTCGGGGTCCTGCTCGCCGTGTCGGGCGCCATGACCACGATCTTCTACGCGCTTGCGGGGCGCGTCGCCGAAATCCGGGATGAGGACTGGTAGAATGTGGGAATTCGTTCTCGACCGCGCCGGATACTGGGCGATCATCGGGCTGATGATGATCAGCCTGTATATCGCGTTCTCGGCGGAAAACCTGATCAAGCGCCTCGTCGGCCTGTCGCTGTTCCAGACCACGATCTGCCTGTTCTACGTGACACTCGGCAAGGTCACCGGCGGCACCGCGCCGATCCTGCTCCAGGAGGACACGCCCAGCGGCGCTGCTTATCAACCGCCGTTCGAGCCGGTAGCGCAGGATGCAGAGCTTCTGGCGGCAACCGGCGAGCGGTTCGCCGACCTCGTGTACACCTATTCCAATCCGTTGCCGCACGTCCTGATGCTGACCGCCATCGTCGTCGGCGTGGCGACCCTGTCGGTCGGGCTCGCACTGATCGTCCGCATCCGCGAGGCCTACGGCACAATCGAAGCAGATGATGTGCGGGCGCTGGATATGGAGACCGCTGCCCTTCAGGACGCCGAAGCCGAGAAAGAACTCCGAGAGGCGACGGCATGATCATCGAATCCTTGCTCGTCTCGGCGCCGGACTGGGCAATCCGGCACGCCGCCGTACTGATCCCGGTCGTGCCGCTGATCGTGGCGCCGCTCCTCGCGCTCAGTCCGAGCGGGCGGCTGGCCTGGCTCGTCACCATCGCCGCAACGGCGGCCACGTTTTACTTTGCACTCCTGACGCTCGGCATCGTCCAGTCGACCCCCGGCGGCATCATCAGCTACCCGATCGGCAACTGGCCGCCGCCGATCGGCATCGAGTTCCGCGTCGATGCCCTGAACGCGATGATCCTGCTGATCGTCTCGGGTATGGCCTTCCTCGCCTCGATCTTCGCCTGGCCCACGATGCTCGCCGAAGTCCGCAAGGAAAAAATCGGCCTGTTCCTGTGCGCGTTCCTGCTCTGCGTCTCGGGCCTGTGCGGTGTGGCCGGGACGGGCGACGCGTTCAACCTGTTCGTCTTCCTCGAAATCAGTTCGCTGTCGACCTACGTGCTCGTCGCGATGGGCTCGTCGCGAGACCGGCGCGCGCTGCCGGCGGCGTTCGACTACCTGATCATGGGCACGCTCGGCGCCAGTTTCTACATCATCGGTGTCGGCTTCCTCTACGCGGTGACCGGCACACTCAACATGGCCGACATTGCGGCCCAGCTACCGGCCCTGACCGGCAACCGCGCGGTGCAGGTCGGCTTCGCCTTCATCATCGTCGGCCTCGGCCTCAAGGCCGCAATGTGGCCCCTGCACCAGTGGTTGCCCAACGCCTATGCCTACAGCCCCAGCCTCGTGACGATGTTCCTCGCCGCGACGGCCACCAAGGTGGCACTCTACGCGCTGATCCGCTGGCTCTTCACCATCTTCCAGCCGGACTATGCGTTCGAGCAGGCCCTGTTCTACTGGGTGCTCGCGCCGCTCGGCATCGCCGCCATGGTGGTGTGCAGCTTCCAGGCCGTGTTCCAGAACGATGTGCGCCGCATGCTCGCCTATGCGTCGGTCGCGCAGGTCGGCTACATGATCCTCGGCATCTCGATCGGTACGGCCGCCGGGGTGTCCGCCGGCCTGCTGCACCTGTTCAATCATGCCCTGATGAAGGGCGCGCTGTTCATGGCGGTCGCCGGGGTCTGCCTGACCTATCAGGGCACGACGATCCGCGACTTTGCCGGTCTCGGCCGTTCGGCTCCGTTCACGATGACGGCGTTCGCGATTGCCGGCCTGTCGCTGATCGGCGTGCCGCTGACGGCGGGCTTCCTGTCGAAGCTGCAGCTTGGCTACGCCTTGTTCGACCACGGATGGTGGTGGGCGGTCCTGCTCGTCGTGTTCTCAAGCCTGCTCGCGGTGTTCTATATCGGCCGGGTCCTGCAGGCGGTGTTTTTCCAGCCGCCGGTCAATCCGCGAAAACACCGCAAGGAGGCGCCCTTGCTATTGCTCGTGCCGCTCTGGATCCTGGCGCTCGCCAACATCTATTTCGGCATCGACGCGTCCTTCCCCGCCGGCCTCGCGCGTGACGGCGCCATCGCGGCGCTTGGAATGGAGGCGCTGCAATGACGTCCGAATTCCTGATCGCCGCCGCCATCTGCCTGCCGCTGATCATTGCGGCCGGCATTGCCGCCGCCGGCAAGTTCCCGAACCTGCGCGAAGGCGTGACGATCGCCGGATCGATCGCGCTGTTTGCCATCGTCGTCCAGCTGACGATGCGGGTCTCCGCCGGCGAGGTGCCCGAACTCTATATCGGCGAAGCGCTGCCGGGCCTTGCCTTCGCGTTCAAGCTCGAGCCGCTCGGCGCGCTGTTCGCCTTCGTCGCCAGCGGCCTGTGGATCGTCAATTCGTTTTACTCCATCGGCTACATGCGGGGGAACCGCGAGCGCAACCAGACGCGCTTCTACATCTGCTTCGCCATTGCCCTGTGCGGCGCCATGGGCGTCGCGATGGCGGGCAACCTGTTCACGCTCTTCATCTTCTACGAAATCCTGACGCTCTCGACCTATCCGCTGGTCGCGCACAAGGGCGACGCGGCGGCCCAGCGCGGCGCGCGCATCTACCTGCTCACCTTGCTGGGCACCTCGATCGGCTTCTTCCTGACCGCGATGATGTGGACCTGGGTCCTCGCCGGCCAGAACCTCGATTTCGTCGATGGCGGGTTGCTCCAGCATGTCGAGATGTCGCCGGTCGTCGCCAGCTCGCTGCTCATCCTGTTCGTTTTCGGCATCGGCAAGGCGGCGCTGATGCCGTTCCATTTCTGGCTCCCGAACGCGATGGTCGCGCCCACCCCGGTCTCGGCCCTGCTGCATGCGGTGGCGGTCGTGAAGGCCGGTGTGTTCACGGTGATGAAGGTCTCACTCTACATCTTTGGCGACGAAGTCCTGCAGGCCACGCCCTCGCGCGAATTCCTGATGGACATGGCCTGCGTCACCATCGTGCTCGCGTCGCTGATCGCCCTGACCAAGGACAACCTGAAGGCCCGGCTCGCTTACTCGACCATCGCTCAGCTCGCCTATGTGACCCTCGGCGCGATGCTCGCCGACCGCGCCGGCGTGCTCGGCGGCTCGCTCCAGATCGCCGCGCACGCAGTCGCCAAGATCACGCTCTTCATGTGCGCCGGGGCGATCTATGTCGCCACCGGTCTCACCAACATCTCCGACATGAAGGGCCTCGGGCGGAAGATGCCGCTGGTCTTCATCGCCTTCTTCATCGCCTCGCTGTCGATCATCGGTATCCCGCCGCTCGCCGGCGACTGGCCGAAATATGAACTCATGCAGGGCGCCATCGACCGGGGCAGCGACTGGGTGCCGTGGATCCTCATCGGCTCCTCGCTGCTCAACATCGCCTACCTGCTGCCGATCCCTATTCTCGCGCTGATGCCGCCGCCCGGATCGAAGCCGCCGAAGGAATTCAAGCGGCCGGGCGGGGCGCCCTGGCTGACCGTCGCCGCGCCGCTGTTCACGGCCGGGCTCTGCTTTGTCCTGTTCTTCATCGTCGATCCGATCGGAGACTTCCTCGCCCCGGCCTTTGCCACCGTCGACATCGATCCTGAGGTGAACATCCCATGACCGACGAAACGCCAACCGGCCGCGACACGTCCGGCCGCTTCGTGAAACGAGCCGCCGGCGCGGTGAACGCCATGAGCCGCACCAGCGCCGAGGGCGTGCATCCGATGTCGAAGGTGTTTTTCGGCTGGACCGAAACCAAAGGCATCGGCGCGATCCTGTTCTGGGGGATGGCGATCCTGTCGCTGCTGCTCGTCGTCGCCGATCTGGTGGTCGACCGCCACGAGAAGATCGGCTTTGCCAACTCGGTCGGCTTCTACGGCCTGTGGGGCTTTCTCTCCTTCTCCTTCGTGGTGCTGATGGGCTGGCCGCTCGGCCGCCTGCTGCGCCGCGACGAGAACTATTACGGCGACGCCGGCGGCCCGCCCGCCGACATCGATCCCGAGCTCGAGATCGAGGAGACCGTGTCCGGCCCATCCGCGTCCCGCGCCGGGGGAGACGCCTGATGCCCGCCTTCCTCACCGACCTGAACCCCGGCTGGCTGCTGATCCTCGCCGGCCTCGCCGCGATGTTCGTCAAGGTGCGCCTCGTGCGCCAGGCGATCACCCTCATTGTGCCGATCGCCGCGATCCTGCTGCTCGCCACCACGCAGCACGGCGTCGACCACCTGACCTATAACACGCTCGGCATCGAAATGTCGTTCTACCGCGTCGACAGCCTCAACTTCATCTTCGGCCTTGCCTTCCTGATC
>JBGTKE010000112.1:0-12216 GCA_041744775.1 Hyphomonas sp.
GGCATGCGGGCCGCGGTGCGCGGCGCGCCAACGTCGCTGCTGACGCCGGTCGTCGCGCTGATCGCGATGCTCTCGAACCATGCCTCCGACGCCGGCTATGTCGTACTGATCCCCTTGGCCGGCATCCTTTACGCCGCCGCCGGGCGCCATCCGATTGCCGGCATTGCCGCAGCTTTCGCCGGCGTTTCGGGCGGCTTCTCCGCCAACGTCACACCGGGTCAGCTCGACGCGCTGCTGTTCGGCATTACCCAGGAGGCGGTCGACAATTCCGGACTTGTCGAGGGCCTGAATGTCAACATCGCCGGCAACTGGTTCTTCATTGTGGTCCTGCTGGTCGTGTATCTGCCAATCATCTGGTTCGTGACCGACAGGGTCATCGAACCCCGGCTCGGCAAATGGATTCCGACTCCGGAACAGGCAAAGGATTTCGGCGACGAGGACAAGCCGCTCGACGCCAGCCAGCGCAAGGGTCTTGGCCGCGCCGGTCTCGCCGCGCTGGCGGTTGTCGCGCTCTGGATCTTCATGACGTTCGGACCGGGTACTCCGCTGATCAACGAAGCCGCGTGCCCGCCGGATGCGATGGCAGACGGCAGCTGCTCGATCCACGCCTCGCTGGCGCCGCTTTACCAGTCACTGGTGGCGGCCTTCTTCCTCTTGTTCCTGTTTACCGGCTGGGCCTACGGCGCCGCTGCCGGTACCATCAAGAACCACCGCGACCTTGTCGCCATGATGTCCGAAGCAATGCGGGACATGGGCTACTATCTCGTGCTCGCGTTCGCCGCCGCGCATTTCGTGGCGATGTTCGGCTGGTCGAACCTCGGCCTGATCGGCGCCGTACACGGAGCAGGGGCGATCGAATCGAGCGGCCTGCCATTGCCGGTCGTGCTTGGCCTGATCGTGCTGTTTACCGGTTTCCTCAACCTCTTCGTCGGCTCGGCGAGCGCCAAGTGGGCCCTGCTCGCGCCGGTGCTGGTGCCGATGCTGATGCTGCTCGGTGTCAGCCCGGAAGGCGCGACGGCCGCCTATCGTGTCGGCGACGGCGCGACCAATATCATCACGCCGCTGATGGTCTATTTCCCGTTGATCCTGATCTTCGCGCAGCGCTGGCAGAAGGATTTCGGCCTCGGCAGCCTGACGGCGCTGATGTTGCCCTATTCGGTCTGGCTGCTGATCTCGGGGATCGCGATCACGATGGCCTGGTTCTTCCTTGGCATCGATCTCGGACCGGGCGCGCCGGTGGCTTACGCCCTGCCTGAAATAGCGACGCCCTGACCTTCGGGGTCAGGGCGCCTCAAGTCTCGCGGTGTGAAGCGGCCTAGCTTCGCGTCTTGGATTTCAGGTCGGCGGTCATCGAGTTGATCTTCTTGATCAGCTGGTCAGCTGAGCCGTTATTGTTGTCGAGCAGGGCGATGAATTGGGCACGCTGTTCGATCGCTAGCCAGATCAGGTTGCCGTCGAGGTTGAGGGCGACGTCGATCACCTGGTAGCTGCCTTCCTTGCCCTGCACCCGCCAGCGGACATCCATGTCCTTGCCGTCCTTGCGCTTGATCACGGTATTGACGATCGAATCGGTGTCCGACCGGTCGACCGAATTGCGCACGACGACCGCTTCGCCGCGATAGGAGTCGAGTTCGTATTCATACACGGCGAGCGCGTACTCGCGGAACGCTTTGCGATAGCGGGTCAGCTCCGCTTCGGTAAAGCGGCGGCTGTACTTGCCGATGACGAAGTTCGACACGGCGTCGAGATTGGTGAACTTGTCCATGTAGGTGCTGAACGCCGAAGTGCGCTCGGTGGCCGACAGTTTCGGATTGTTCAGGGTTTTCAGGACTTCGCTGGCATTCTTCTGGACATAGGCTTCGGTCCGCGCGTCTGCGACCGCCGGAAGTACGCTGGCGGACAGGACTGTCGCGGCGAGGGCTGATCGAATGAAACGTTTCACGGGTGTACTCCTCTTTCCGGCGGTCGCTGGTTAATCTTCAAATTCGTCAAAATCTGGGAGATCTTCGTACGCCTCTGCCTCATTGATCTTGCCATTAGCGATCGCTGCCTGACGCTGAGATGAATAAATCCGCCGGAGCGCGACGTATGGTTCGGGTTGGGCGTTCAATGTGTCGATTTGTTCATCCAGCCGGACGCGGGCATTCAGCGTGCCGACAACGCCCAGGCCGGTGCGGACGGCGAAATCGGTATCCTCGTCATTGTCGATCTGGGCCCAGGTGAGGGGATCGAGGGCGATATCGACCCCCATGCCGAACAGGTCGCGCGGCGTGGTGGGGCCAAGCAGCGGCATCACCAGATAGGGACCGCTACCGACGCCCCAAACGGCGAGGGTCTGGCCGAAATCCTCGGAATGGTGCTCGATGCCGAAATGATCGGCGGCGTCCCAGAGGCCGAGCAGGCCGACGGTCGTGTTGATCGTGAAGCGGGCGACCGTGTTGCCGGCGCGAGAGGGCTCAGCCTGCAGCACGTCATTGGCCAGGATTACGGGCGCGCGGAGGTTACGCAGGAAATCGGCGGCGCGGTCGCGCGCGAACTCCGGTGTCACTGCCTTGTAGGCGCTGGCCGCGGGGCTGAGCGCGTACCTGTCGACCCCGTTGTTGAAGGCAAACATCTGCCGGTTGAACCCCTCATAGGGGTCCGCAATCTCGCCTGGCGCGTGGGCCGGCGCGGTGGCGCAAGCGGTCAGGGCAAGCGAGGCCAACGCGGCACTTGTGGGCAATCTCATGGAAGACGATCCTGCATGTTCGGCTGCTAGATGGAGAGGGGATCGACGCGGTTCAACGGGTGGGCAAGGCGGGCGGTCCTCGCCGTAGCATTGCCGCAACACTGTTGAGAATGTCTGATTAGCAAGTCTAACAGGACATACGGTCAGAACCGAGTTGCCAGATCATATAAATGAATGTTTATATGCTATGCGATGACCCCATTCGATGACCTCCTGGAAAAACTGAAAGCGGCGGGCGAACCGACGCGGCTGCGCCTGCTGGCGCTGCTGCGCGGGAACGACCTCTCGGTCGGCGAACTGGTGCAGGTGCTGGGGCAGAGCCAGCCGCGCCTGTCGCATCATCTGAAGAACCTGTCCGAGGCGGGTCTGGCTGAGCGGCTACCGGAGGGCGCATTCGTCTTCTACCGTGCGGCGCGGTCCGGCGCCGGCCTCGAGTTCCTCGACCATCTGTTTTCGCAGACCAGCCATGACGCGCCGGAATTCCAGGCAGACCGCGACAGGCTGCGCGAAGTGATTCTCGCCCGCGCCGCGTCGGCCGAAGCTTACTTCTCCAGCATTGCCGAGAACTGGGACTCGCTGCGCGCGCTGCATTTCCCGAACGAGGCCATCGAGGACACGCTGCTCGACCTGGCGGGACCTGGACCCTACCGGCGGGTGGTGGATTTCGGCACGGGCACCGGCCGGATGCTGCTGCTCTTCTCGGCGCGCGCGGCGGAGTCCGAGGGCATCGATTTCAGCCACCGGATGCTGACCGTGGCACGCGCCAATCTCGAGCGTGCGGGGGTGAGCAACAGCCGCGTGCGGTTCGGCGACGTGACCGCGGCGCCATTCGACGACGCCTCGGCCGATCTCGTGATCGTGCACCAGGTGCTGCACTATCTCGACACGCCGGGCGACGCGATTGCCGAAGCGGCGCGCGTGCTGACGCCCGGCGGCAAGCTGCTGGTGATCGACTTTGCGCCGCATGATCTCGAATTCCTGCGCGCCGAGCATGGCCATCGCCGGCTTGGCGTGCGCCATGATGCGCTGACCGAGTGGGCGGCGCAGGCGGGCCTGACCCTCGAGACGCCGCGCTCGTTCGATCCACCGAAACAGGGCGCCCCCGGCCTGACCGTCAATATCTGGCGGGCGACCAAGCCGGCCCTGTCCAGGGCGAGGGCGGCATGATCCGTACACTGACCCAGACAGACCGGAGCGCCGAGCCGCTGCGCGTGTCATTCGAGTTCTTCCCGCCGAAGAGCGAGGGCATGTCCACCCGGCTGTGGGACACGATCAAGCGGCTGGAGCCGATGGCGCCGGACTTCGTGTCCGTGACGTATGGCGCGGGCGGATCGACGCGCGAGCGCACCCATGACACGGTGCGCCGGATTGCGGCGGAGACGACGCTGCGCGCGGCGGCGCACCTGACCTGTGTGTCGGCCACAAAGGAAGAAGTGCTGGCGATTGCCGAGGAATACTGGCAGGCGGGGGTGAAACATATCGTGGCGCTGCGGGGCGACCCGCCGGCGGGCATGGGCGCGAAATATGAGCCGCATCCGGGCGGGTTTCTCGACTCGGTTGATCTCATCCGTGGACTGAGGGCGCACCGGCCGGAGCTCGGCAAATGTTTCGAGATCTCGGTTTCGTGCTATCCGGAGCTGCATCCGGAGACCAAGGGTTGGGACGCGGAGATCGCGTATCTCAAGGCGAAGCAGGATGTGGGCGCCGACCGGGCGATCACGCAGTTTTTCTTCGAGCCGGACGTCTATTTCGAGTTCCTTGACCGCGCACGGGCGGGCGGCGTGACGCTGCCGATCGTGCCGGGCATCATGCTGCAGCCGAACTTCACGGGCCTGAAGCGTATCGCGGGCCTTTGCGGCGCCAGCGTGCCGCACTGGCTGGAGCGCCTCTACGAGGGCCTCGAGGAAGACGACGAGACGCGCGATCTCGTGACGGCGACCGTGGCGGCGGAGCTCTGCCACAAGCTGCACGAACGCGGGGTGCGCGACTTTCATTTCTACACACTGAACCGGGCGAGCCTGGCGCTGTCGACTTGCCGGCTGCTCGGCCTGAAGCCCCAACCCGCAAAGGTGGCCTGATCGATGGACGTGAAAACACGCGTGTCTCTGCTCGAAGCCGAGGCGGCAAGGCGCATTCTCATTCTCGACGGCGCGATGGGTACGATGATCCAGACCTGGGCGTTGACGGAAGCAGACTTCCGTGGGCAGAGGTTTTCGGACTGGGCCTCGCCGCTGCGCGGCAACAATGATCTCTTGAACCTCACGCGGCCCGACATCATCGCGGCGATCCACGAGGCATACTTCGAGGCGGGCGCCGATTTTGTCGAGACGAATACGTTCAGCGCGACGAGCATCGCGATGGCGGATTACCGGATGGAAGCGCTGGCCGACGAGATTGCTGCCGAAGGTGCACGGATTGCGCGCGAAGTGGCAGACAGGCTGGAGGCACGCGATGGCAGGCCGCGCGGCGTGCTCGGCGCGATCGGGCCGACGAACAAGACCCTGTCGCTGAGCCCCAAGGTAAGCGATCCCGGCTACCGCGACGTGACGTTCGACCAGGTGCGGGACGCCTACTACGCGCAGGCCAAGGCTATGGCGCCGTTCATCGACATGTTCCTGATCGAGACGGTGTTCGACACGCTGAACGCCAAGGCGGCGATCAAGGCACTGATCGACCTGCGCGAGATTGAAGCCATCGACCTGCCGGTCATTGTTTCCGGCACGATCACGGACGCCTCGGGGCGGACCCTCAGTGGACAGACGGCCGAGGCGTTCTGGAACTCGGTGCGCCATGCGCGGCCCTGGGCGATCGGTCTCAACTGCGCGCTGGGCGCCGCCCTGATGCGCCAGCACATCGCCGCGATCTCGCGTGTGGCAGATGCCCGCGTGATTGCCTATCCGAATGCCGGCCTGCCGAACGCGTTCGGCGCCTATGACGAGACGCCGGACCAGACGGCCGGTCATCTCGGCGAGTGGGCGAAGAGCGGCCTGGTGAATGTGATGGGCGGCTGCTGCGGCACGACGCCCGCGCATATCGCGGCCATTGCAGCCGCCGCGAAGGGCAAGGCGCCGCGCGTGGTGCCTGTGCTGCAGCCGGCACTACGGCTCTCGGGGCTTGAGCCTTTCGAAGTGGCGTCGTGATGCCAGATGCAGTTCGCAGCGGCGACCTGTTTGTGTTCTACGGCCTTCTGAAGCAGGGGGCCTCGGGCGCGCCGTCCGCGCTCGATCTGGTCAGGACGGGAGAATTTGGCTCGCCTTGCCGGTTCCGTGGACGGATGGTTGATCTGGGCGGATTTCCGGGCGTAGTGGAAGGCGAGACGCTGTGCCACGGCCTGCGCTGGCGCGTGCGCGATGCGGGCATCGTGCCGGCGATGGACGCGTTCGAGGACGTGACAGACGATCCGGCGACGTCGCTTTACCTGCGCTTGAAAGTGCCGCTGCTGGATGATACCGGCGCGGCGACAGCCGAAGAGGCGTGGATCTACTGGTATAATCGCTCCGTAGACGGATATGTAACGGTGGCGGATGGAAACTGGCCGCTTGATGCTGGGAACACAAGAAAATGACACAGCAATCCTCCTCCCGGAACTTCATCAACATCGGTGAACGCACCAACGTGACCGGCTCGGCGGTGTTCCGGAAGATGATCACCGATGGCCGCTATGGCGACGCCGTGGAAGTCGCGCGTCAGCAGGTCGAGAGCGGGGCGCAGGTGATCGACGTCAACATGGATGAGGGGATGCTGGACGGCGCCCTCGCGATGACCACGTTCCTGAACCTGATCGCGGCGGAGCCCGACAGTGCGCGCGTGCCCGTGATGATCGACTCGTCGAAATTGGAAGTGATCGAGGCCGGCCTGAAATGCGCGCAGGGCAAGGGCATCGTCAACTCGATCTCGATGAAGGAAGGCGAGGCGAAGTTCATCGAGCAGGCGCGCGCGTGCCTGTCGTATGGAGCGGCGGTGGTCGTGATGGCGTTCGACGAGGCGGGCCAGGCCGACACGGCGGCGCGCAAGATCGAGATCTGCCAGCGGGCCTACCGTATACTGACGGACGAGGTTGGATTTGCGCCGCAGGATATCATCTTCGACCCAAACATCTTCGCGGTGGCAACCGGGATCGAGGAGCACAACAATTACGCGCTGGATTTCATCGAGGCCGCGAAGGTGATCCGCGAAACCTGTCCGGGCTGCCATATCTCCGGCGGTCTTTCGAACGTGTCGTTCAGCTTTCGCGGAAATGAGCCGGTGCGGCGGGCGATGCATTCGGTGTTTCTCTACTACGCGATCCCGGCGGGCATGGACATGGGCATCGTCAATGCCGGCCAGCTGGATATCTATGACGATATCGAACCCGAACTACGCACGCGCGTCGAGGACGTGATTCTCCATCGCCGGGCGGATGCGACGGACCGGCTGATCGAGATTGCCGAACGGTTCAAGGGCCAGAAAGGCAAAACGCAGGAGAAGGACCTTTCCTGGCGCGAGGCGCCGGTGAAGAAGCGGCTCGAATATGCGCTGATCCACGGCATCTCGGAGTTCATCGATCAGGATACGGAGGAAGCGCGTCTCGCCGAGGCGCGGCCGCTGCACGTGATCGAAGGGCCGCTGATGGACGGCATGAATGTCGTCGGCGACCTGTTCGGGTCCGGCAAGATGTTTCTGCCGCAGGTGGTGAAATCGGCGCGCGTTATGAAGCAGGCAGTGGCCTGGCTCGAGCCATTCATGGAAGAGGAAAAGCAGCGCCTCGGCTCGACCGCGAAGTCCAACGGCAAGGTGCTGATGGCGACCGTGAAGGGCGACGTGCACGATATCGGCAAGAACATTGTCGGCGTGGTGCTGGCCTGTAACGGCTATGACATCATCGACCTTGGCGTGATGGTGCCGGCAGACAAGATCCTTGATACGGCGGTGAAGGAGAAGGTGGACATCATCGGCCTCTCCGGCCTGATCACGCCGAGCCTCGACGAGATGGTGTATGTCGCGAGCGAGATGCAGCGGCGCGGCATGACGCAGCCCCTGCTGATCGGCGGGGCGACGACGAGCCCGGCGCATACGGCGGTGAAGATCGATCCGGTGATCCGCTCCGCGCCGGTGATCCATGTGCTGGACGCGAGCCGCGCGGTGGGCGTGGTCTCGACGCTGCTGAATGATGACGACCGGCCGGCGCTTGTGGCGCAGACACGGTCCCGGTACGAACGGATGCGCGAGGCGCGCAAGGATGGTCCGCCCAAGGAGCGTCTGCCGCTGGCCGAGGCGCGCAAGGCGGCCTTCAAGCCGGACTGGAATGCCTACACGGCGCCGAAGCCGGCGTTTACGGGCGCGCGCAGTTTCGAGGATATCGATCTGGCGACACTGGCGCGCTACATCGACTGGACGCCCTATTTCTCGGCCTGGGATCTTGCCGGCCGGTTCCCGCAGATCCTCGAGGACGACAAGGTGGGCGAGGCGGCGCGCGGCCTCTGGCGCGATACCGAGGCGATGATGCAGCAGCTGGTGGGCGAAGCGTGGTTCAAGCCGAAGGCCGTGATCGGCTTCTGGGGCGCCAACGCTGTCGGCGACGATATAAGGCTGGAGACGGGCGACACGTTCTTCACGCTGCGCCAGCAGATGAAGAAGGACAATGAGCGCGCCAACTATGCGCTGTCGGATTTTGTCGCGCCGGAAGGCGAGGACTGGATTGGCGGCTTCGTGGTGACCTCCGGGCCGGAAGCGGACGTGATCGCCGAGGACTTCAAGGCGAAAGGCGACGATTATTCCTCCATCATGTGTAAGGCGCTGGCCGACCGGTTTGCCGAGGCGATGGCGGAATACATGCACGCGCGCGTGCGCAAGGAGCTGTGGGCCTATGCGCCGGACGAGGCCCTGACGACCGGGGAACTGATCGCCGAAAAATATCGCGGCATCCGTCCGGCGCCGGGCTACCCGTCGCAGCCGGAACATACGGAGAAGGCGACGCTGTTCAAGCTGCTGGACGCCGAGAAGCATATCGGCGTGTCGCTGACCTCAAGCTATGCGATGAGCCCGGCCGCGTCCGTGTCCGGACTGTATTTCGCGCATCCGGACGCGATCTATTTCGCGCTGGGCCGGATCGAGCGCGACCAGGTCGCGGACTATGCCCGCCGCAAGGGCTGGGACGTCAAGACGGCCGAGCGCTGGCTGGCGCCGGTGCTGAACTATGATCCGTTCGTGCTGGTGGAAGCGTAGGCTATGCGCCTTCAGGCCGTGACGCTGGTTGTGCCGAATTACGACGAGGGCATCGCCTTCTTCGTCGGTAAGCTCGGGTTCGAACTGGTGGAAGATGTACCGCGCGGCGAGGGTAAGCGCTGGGTGATGGTCGCGCCGAAGGGCGGCGAATTGCGGTTGCTGCTTGCCGTGGGCCGGGGCGAACGCCAGCGTGCCGCGATTGGCAACCAGACGGGCGGCCGCGTCGCATTCTTTCTGGAGACGGACGATTTCGACGGTGACCATGCTGCGTTTATCGCCCGGGGAGTGACATTCATGGAAGCGCCTCGCCGCGAGCCCTATGGCACGGTCGCCGTATTCCGCGACGACTTCGGCAATCTCTGGGACCTGATCCAGTACGCATGAAGGCAAGGAACATACGCGGCCCCTAGCGACCACGACCCGAGTCGCTATAAGACGGCGCTGACATCCTTGTCATGGGAAAAGTGTGATGCCGAAAACCCGTCTCCGCGGCGAGAATGCGAAGATCGTTGCGACCCTCGGGCCGCGTAGCCGGACGCTGAAGGAGATCCGCGCCCTGGCGGAGGCGGGCGCCGATGTGTTCCGGCTGAACTTCTCCCATGGCAGCCATGAGGATCACCGTGCGACGCTGGAAATCGTCCGCAAGGTCGAGGCGCTGGTCGGGCGGCCGCTCGCAGCGCTGGCGGACCTGCAGGGGCCGAAGGTGCGGGTCGGGAGTTTTCCGGGCGGCGAGATGAAGCTCGCCTGGAAGGGCGAGTATGCGCTGGTCGGCGCTGAGGCGACGAACGCGGTCGATACGATCCCCGTGCCGCACAAGGCGATCCTCGACCAGCTGGAAGTCGGCGACACGATCCTCGTGGATGACGGCAAGCTGATCTTCACGGTGACCGCCGCCGGCAAGGCGCCGCGCGTGCGCGCCGATGTGCCCGGCAAGATTTCCGACAAGAAGGGCTTCACCGTGCGCGGCAAGGCGCTGCCCGTGACGGCGCTGACCGACAAGGACAAGGCGGACCTCGAATTCGCGCTGTCGATCGGCGTGGACATCGTGGCCTTGTCCTTCGTCCAGTCGGTGGCCGACATCGCGATGACCAAGGCGATCATCAAGGGCCGCGCGCCGCTGATTGCGAAGCTCGAGAAACCGGCGGCGCTGGGCGAGTTGCGAGAGATCATTCACGCCTCCGACGGCGTGATGGTGGCGCGTGGCGACCTCGGCGTCGAATATCCGCCGGAGGAAGTGCCGGTGATCCAGCGGCGCATCATCCGCGCGGCGCGGGCGGCGGGGCGGCCGGTGATCGTGGCCACGCAGATGCTGGAATCGATGATCGAGAATTCCGCGCCGACGCGGGCCGAGGCCTCGGATGTGGCGACAGCGATCTATCAGGGCGCGGACGCGGTGATGCTGTCGGCAGAGACGGCCGTGGGACGCCATCCGGCGACAGCGGTGGCGATCATGTCCCGCATCATCCGGGCGACGGAGAATGCCGAGGATTATCGCCGCTCCATGCTGCAGTTCGATGGCGACGAGCCCGCGCGCACGGCGATAGATGTCGTGGCCCTGACATCCCTCGGGATGGCGGAAGCCGAGGGCGCAACGGCATTGGCGCTGCGGACCGGGGCGTTCGAGCGGCTGGCGCGGTTTTCGCGGGTACGCGGAGCAACGCCGATCCTCTACGGGTCGATTGACGAGGACCGCGTGCGCCAAGCCTGCCTGTTGTGGGGCGTGCATCCGCATCTGCTCGATGCCGGTGTCGAGAACTGGTACCGCGCCCTGATGAAAGCCTCGGGCCTCGAAGGCCGGGTCGCCTATGCGCGCTGGGCCGGGGACGATGCGCGGTTCGCCTGGGAGATCGGGGTCGGCAAGGGCCTCGATGGCAAGCCGATCACTGGCGTATGATCATCTGTCCCTGGCGGACTTCATAGGAATTGAGTTCGCCGAGGAAGCTCATGCCGAGCAGCGATTGCTCGAGGCCGGAACTCAGGATCACCGCATTGACGTTCTCGACCCTGACCCGGCCGATGCGGATGCTCGCCAGTGTTACGGGTGCGCCGTAGACCACGCCGCCGGCGGTGCGGATCTGCGAGTCGAAGTCGAGCTCTTCCGGCTTCAGGCCGAGCCGCTGGGCATCGAAATAAGTCAGGGCGACAATACTGGCGCCGGTATCGACCATGAACTTGACCTGCGTGCCGCTGACATCGGCGCGCGTCCAGTAATGGCCATCGATCTCGCGGTCGATGAAGGCAGCGCGGGAGCCGGGTGCGGGCACGGGCTCCGGGGTCGCGGCCGCAACGACGGCGGGGACGGGTTCCGGGATCTCGGCCTGTTCCTGGAAACTCGGGGCGACTACGAACGCGATCAGCATGGCAATTATGACCGACGTGAACATGACGAAGAAGAGATTGCGCAGGGCCATGGGTCAGCGCTTCCCCAGCCGTTCAAGCTGGGCGATCCGGGCCGGGAGGTGGGCGATCACCAGGTCGCGGGCGTCCGGCTGCATCTGCCCCCAGCGGCCGATTTCCGGCAAGGTCCGCCCGCAGCCGAGACAATAGCCCGTCTGGCCGTCAACGGCGCAAACCTTGATACAAGGGGTCTTTATCGGGGGGACAGGCATCGCTATAGCAAATACTGGTTGGGGGATTCCGGCAAGTCTCTCACAGTTCGCGTAATAAATCCTTGCCGGACAGGCCCCGGAATCTTTGATAACTTAAAAGCTGCGCAGAGGTTTGCGCAGGGAGTATCCAGACTTGAGCGATCCCGCGACCGAGAAATCCCCCCTCACGGACGTCCGTAACCTGATCCTGAAGCCGGTCGAATTCGACCTGGCGTCGGGCAAGAAGGTGCGCGAAGCGCTGAGGGGCATGGGCCGGGAAGGCGACTTCGGCCGGCTGGGCGAGGCGGCCGAATGGCTGGCCCAGTGGCAGCGCCGGTTCCCCCCGCGGATCGAGAAGCCGACGCTGGCGATCTTTGCCGGCTCGCACGGGATCGTGGAACAGGGCGTTTCGCTGTCGAGCAATTCCGATACCCGTGCGCATATCGATGCGCTGACCCAGGGCCGGGCGCCGCTATCGGCAATTGCGGCGCAGGCGGGAGCGACCGTGCGCGTGTTCGAACTGGCGCTCGACCGGCCGACACCCAGCATCGCCAAGGAAGCGGCGATGACCGAGCGGGAGTGCGCCGCCACCATCGCCTACGGATTTGAAGCAGTCGAGGACAAGCCGGACCTCCTGGCGATTGCCGTGTCCGGCGCGGGGGTCGGCACAGCCGCGGCGGCGGTGGCCTGCGCGCT
>JBGTKE010000113.1:0-8550 GCA_041744775.1 Hyphomonas sp.
GGTGCCCGCCCACCTGCTGGCCAAACCGGACGCGGAAACGGCGCTCACTCTTATCGCCAAGACCCGGCGCCGATCGCTGCGCCGCGCCTTCCGCACCGCCCGCCGCCTGTCGCACGACACCCCGCGCGCTTATTCCGAGCGGATCGAAGCCTGGTGGAAAACGCGAAGATAGCGCTCACGAAAAGGGCCGCAGCGTTCTGCTGCGGCCCTTTGCCGGCTGTCTGCGGAGCAGGAAATCAGAAAGCGTAGCGCGCCATGATTTGGAAAACCGGGCCGCTTCGGACTTAAGTTCATACTCGCCGAAGCGGCGATCGATCTGGTCCTGGATCGTCGTGACCTTGTTGAACTCTTCGCCCTTCGAACCGTTCAGCAGGTTCGATCCCGATTTCTCGAGCGCCGCTTTCTCTCCGCCATGATGCCCGGCGGCAAGTTTCAGGACAGGGCCGATTTTCCGCGCCATCCCTGACCTTCCCTTAGCCGAGCGCGTTCTCATAGACCTTCGCATAATCATCCGCGCTCATCGGTCTCGGATTGCCGAAATGCGCGAGGTCCTTGAGCGCGTAGTCAACGATGCCCGGCGCATCCGACGCTTCCAGACCGAGGGCCGATAAGGTCTTCGGAATGCCGATGGCGTTGTTGAGATCCTGAATCGCATCCGCAAGGTCCGCGCCCGGCTTCAGACCCATGACCTGCCGCAGGCGGACATATTTCTCGTCCGCCGCACCGTTGTGGAAGCGCAGGATGTGCGGCAGGAACACCGCATTCAGCGTGCCATGGTGCAGCTTCTTCAGCTCCAGCCGTCCCGCCGCATGGCTCAGCGCATGCACGCCGCCGAGGCCTTTCACGAAGGCGAGCGCGCCCTCATAGCTCGCCATCATCATGTGCCACCGGGCCTCTGCGTCCGAGCCATCCCTGACGGCGCGCACCAGCATGCCCTGCCCGAAGGCACGCTGCGCGCCGTCATAGCCGATACCTTCCGCAGGCGGATTGATCGACGGTGTCAGGACCGCTTCGATACAATGCGTCAGCGCGTCCATGCCAGTCGCCGCCGTCAGGCCGGCCGGCAGGCCCAGCGTCAGGTCCGGATCGCAGAGCGCGACGACCGGGATCAGGTTCGGCGAGGCAAAGGTTTCCTTGCGGCCGTTCTCCATGATGATGACCATCCCGACAGAGACTTCCGACCCGGTGCCGGCGGTCGTCGGAATGGCGATCAGCGGCGGGATCTTGCCGATCCTCTTGGCGCCGCCGATGATGGCGGCGTAGGTTTCCAGCGGTTCGCTGTGCGAGGCCATCAGGCCGATCGCCTTGGCATGGTCCATCGAGGAGCCGCCGCCGACCGCGATGATGCCGTCCGCGCCGGATTCCTTGTAGAGTTTCGTCGCAAGCCTGGTCTGCGTCTCGGTCGGGTTCGAGACCGTCTCGGCAAACACGCCGGCCGGCGCAACGCCAAGGGCGTCTTCGACCTTGGCCAGGATGCCGGACGCCTTGATGCCAGCATCCGTCACGATGAAGGGCCGCGTGATGCCCTTCCCCCTGGCCAGCGCTGCGAGCTGTTTCAGCGCGCCGGCATCAAAGACACATTGGGTAAGAAAATTCATGACGGGCATAAGGCGCACTCCAGCCGGGAACGGGGGAAAGGGCTCCATGTTCCCAACTGGATGCCGGAAGTTCAAGTCTTTCCTCAGGGCGGGCGTAATCCGTTTTCTGCACCTGCCCCTTGCGCGCCGGTTTCAAGGCGCTACCCGTTGAGCATGACGATCCTGACCGTAAAAGACCTCGCCGTAGACTTCGACACCGCTGATGGCATCGTGAACGCTGTCAGGGGAATTTCCTTCGAGGTCTCCGCCGGCGAATGTCTCGGCATCGTGGGCGAAAGCGGCTCGGGCAAGAGCCAGACCGCCCTCGCGGCGATGGGCCTGCTCGCCGAGAACGGTACGGCCACCGGCCAGATCCTGTTCAACGGCACCGACATGCTGACCGCCCCGAAGGCGCAGCTGCGCAAGATCCGCGGCGCCGAGATGTCGATGATCTTCCAGGACCCGCTGACCAGCCTGACCCCGCACATGACGGTCGGCGCCCAGATGCGCGAGATCCTCGCGCTGCATCAGAATCTCAAGGGCCAAGAGGCGAACAAGCGCTGCGTCGACTGGCTAGAGCATGTCCGCATTCCGGAAGCCGCCCGCCGGCTCGACCAGTTCCCGCACGAACTGTCCGGCGGCATGCGCCAGCGCGTGATGATCGCCATCGCCATGCTCTGCGGGCCGAAACTGCTGATCGCCGACGAGCCGACCACCGCGCTAGACGTCACCGTGCAGGCGCAAGTGCTGGAGTTGATGGACGAGCTGAAGCGCGAGACCGGCACCGGCATCGTGCTGATCACCCACAACATGGGCGTCGTCGCCCGCATGTGCGACCGCGTAATCGTCATGCGCCACGGCGAGATCGTCGAACAAGGCGGCGTGGACGACATCTTCTACGCGCCCAAACACGACTATACGAAGATGCTGCTCGCCGCTGTGCCGCGCATCGACTTGCCAGACCCGCCCGGCCGATCCGCCCTGTCGCCCGCCCCTGCTCCTGAGATCGCGCCGGTGCTGGAAGTCATCGACATGAAGGTCCACTTCCCGATGCAGGTCAAAGGCGGCCTGTTCGGCAAGACCAAGCCGCTTAAAGCCGTCAACGGCGTCAGCTTCGACCTGCGCCCCGGCGAAACGCTCGGCGTAGTCGGCGAGTCCGGCTGCGGAAAATCCACCCTCGCGCGCGGCGTGCTGAAACTGATCCCGCCGACCGCCGGCACCGTCGCCTGGCTCGGCAAGGATATCACCAAGGCGCGCGCGCACGAAATGAACGCCCTGCGCGACGACCTGCAAATCGTCTTCCAGGACCCGCTCGCCAGCCTCGACCCGCGCATGACCATCGGCGCCTCGATCGCCGAGCCGCTGCAGGTCCACGAGCCCGGCTTCAACAAGCTCCAGCGCGAAGCCAAGGTGCGCGAGATCCTGCCCCGCGTCGGCCTCGATCCGAACCTGATCAACCGCTACCCGCACGAACTCTCCGGCGGCCAGAACCAGCGCGTCGGCATCGCCCGCGCGATGATCCTGCAGCCGAAACTGGTGATCTGCGACGAGGCCGTCTCGGCCCTCGACGTCTCCGTGCAGGCGCAGGTCGTGGACCTGCTGATCGAGCTCCAGAGGGAATTCGGCCTGGCGATGATCTTCATCAGCCACGACCTCGCCGTCGTGCGCCAGGTCAGCCACCGAATCATGGTGCTCTACCTTGGCCGGGTGGTCGAACTCGCAGGGCGCGACACGATCTATACCGGCGCGCGCCACCCCTACACCAAGGCCCTGATCGCCGCCGTGCCCAACGCTGACCCGAAAGGCGAGCGGGCCCGCGAAAAGCTGCGCCTGACCGGCGACCTGCCGAGCCCAATGGATAGCCGGGCGGCCCTGCGATTCCTCAAGTCCCGGGTCATCGACGACCCGGACGCCGACCAATACCAGCCCCAACTCGTCGCCATCGGCCCCGGCCACTGGGTCGCGGAGCACGACGCCGGGCTAGGCGTGGAAGGCTTGATGGCGGGCTAGGAAAGCGAGCCGCGGGAAACGCGAACCGCACCAGTCGAATCTCCCACCTAACCTCTCGCGCGCGTCAATGGCTGCCGTAGGAACCGCCCCCCCCAATCAGGCGTTGAGGCGCTGAAGCGGGAGCGGCACGCATGGCGCAGTCTTGATGAAAACACGTGCGACCCTATGGGTAGCTTTCGCGTTCGGGATCGTGGCGCTTCCGTTCCTGTTCCTGTTGGTCGGTGAACGCGCGGCCGGCTCGGGACGGCTCTGGGATTTCTCCAAAGGGCTGGGATTCGGCGCGCTGGCCCTGGCGGGGCTGCAATTTGCCCTCACGGCCCGGTTCCGGGCGATGACACATCCCTTTGGCATCGACATCGTCTATTTTTTCCACCGCTACATGGCGCTCGGCGTGCTGGCGCTCGTCCTGGGGCATTTCGGCATCCTGTACATCTGGTTCGAGCCCGCGCTGGGTGATCTCAACCCTCTGACAGCCCGTTGGGAACTTACCGCCGGCCGCATCGCGCTGGTCGCCTTCGGCCTTCTGGTCGTCACATCCGAATTTCGGAAACTGCTGCGCATCGAATATGGCTGGTGGCGCACCCTTCACGTCGTGCTCGCCCTGATCGCCTTCGGCGCGGCGATCGCTCATGTGCTTGGGGTCGGTCATTTCACGTCGGGGGCAGACAAGCAGGCACTGATACTTGGTGCGAGCGCCGGATGGCTATTGCTGATCATCTGGGTACGGCTTATCAAGCCGGCGCTTCAGATGCGCAGTCCTTGGCGGGTGGTCGAAAACATTGCCGAGCGCGGCGGTGTCCACACCCTCATCCTGGAGCCAGAAGGCCGGCCACTGAAGCGCTGGAAGCCCGGCCAGTTTTCCTGGCTCACGCTTGGCCACTCGCCTTTCGGGCTGCGCGAGCATCCGTTCACAATGTCAAATGCGCCGGAGGGCGGGCCCAGGGTTGCTTTCTCGATCAAGCCGCTTGGTGATTTCACCGAAGACGTTGTCAACACGGCGCCCGGAACCATTGCCTGGCTCGACGGCCCTTATGGCGCGTTCTCGACTGCGACAGAGCCCGCCGCAGAAGGATTTGTCATGATTGCAGGGGGAATCGGAATCACGCCGATGATTTCAAACCTGCGGTCCATGAAGGCGCAAGGCGACCCGCGACCCGTCATCCTGTTTTATGCAAATACGGACTGGGACGGCATCACCTTCCGCGAGGAACTCGGCTCTCTCGAGCGACGGATGAACCTCACGCTGGTGCATGTCATCGAGTCTCCTCCAGATGCCTGGGCGGGCGAAACCGGCTTTCTTGACCGGGACATCCTGGCGCGTCATCTTGGACCCGAGACCCGTGATTGGCCGCACATGCTGTGTGGGCCCATGCCGATGACCGAGGCCGCCCGGCAGGGGCTTCTAGAAATCGGCGTCCCCGTTCGCGTCATTGATGCCGAAATTTTTGATCTCGTCTGAACAATGCGCCGGGCCCTCGCCTCTCTGATCGCTGCCGCCCTCCTCGCCTGGACGGTTTTGCTCGCGGTCGTCTTCGCATTCGCCGTGAACTGATCATCCCGTTCAACTTGTCGGCGCTGCCCCGGCGCTTTGCCGATCTCTACGCGCCGCAGGCGTGGTGTGTGCGGATCCGCCTTGGCCACTCGGCATACTTCGACTCGATACGGTTCCGGCCGTTCGCCAAACCGCCTTCGGTGGCTCCGGTTGGCCCACACCGCCCCAACAAGCCAACATCCTCCGCCTTGTCTTCGCCCCCCTCCCCGCATAGGGTGCGCGCGCTTCAGCCGGACCCCGCCCAATGCCCGATACCTTGCCGCCAGACCCGCTCGTGACGCTTGCCGATGTGCAGGCGGCCGCCAAAGTGCTCGAAGGAAACATCGAGCGCACCGAACTGGCGCATTCGCGCACCCTGTCGGCGATTACCGGGGCGGAAGTCTGGATCAAGTTCGAGAACCGCCAGTACACGGCGGCCTTCAAGGAGCGCGGCGCGCTCAACAAGCTTTCCAAGCTGACCGAGGACGAGAAGCGGCGCGGCGTCATCGCGGCCTCGGCCGGCAACCATGCGCAGGGCGTTGCCTACCATGCCCGCCGCCTCGGCATCCCGGCGACCATCGTGATGGCCGAAACGACCCCGTTCAACAAGGTGGAGCATACGCGCAACCACGGCGCCCGCGTCATCCTCGAAGGGCTGATGTTCGACGAAGCCAAAGATTACGCCCTGAAGCTCAGCGAGAAGGAAGGCCTGGTCTTCATCCACCCCTTCGATGATCTCGACATCATCGCCGGCCAGGGCACCATCGCGCTCGAAATGCTGGCCGACAATCCGCATCTCGACACGCTCGTCGTACCGATCGGCGGCGGCGGCCTGATTTCCGGAATCGCGGTTGCCGCCAAAGCTCTGAAGCCCGACATCAAGATCATTGGCGTCGAAGCCGCGATGTACCCCTGCATGCACGCCGCCCTGCGCGGCAAGACACCCAAGATGGGCGGCGCGACGATTGCCGAAGGCATTGCGGTGAAGGAGGTCGGCAAGCTGACCCGCCGCATCGCCGAGCAGCTGCTCGACGACATCGTGCTGGTGGAGGAGGAACACCTCGAACGTGCCATCACCCTGTACGCTGAAGTCGAGAAGACGATTGCCGAAGGCGCCGGCGCTGCCGGCCTCGCCGCCCTGCTCGCGCACCCGTCGCGCTTCTATGGCCGCAAGGTGGGCCTTGTCCTCTGCGGCGGCAATATCGACACGCGCCTGCTCGCTTCGGTGCTGACCCGCGCGCTGGTGCGCGAGAACCGGCTCGCCCGGATCCGCATCGTCGGCGACGACCGGCCGGGCCTGCTCGCCCTCGTCTCCAAGATCATCGGCGACAACGGCGCCAACATCATGGAAGTCGCCCACAACCGGATCGCGCTCGACGTGCCGGCAAAGGGCGCCGAATTCGACATCCTGATGGAAACCCGCGACAGCCAGCACACGCAGGAAGTGATCGACGCCCTCGCCCAGGCCGGCTATCCGCCGCGCGCGATCTGATCCTTTTCCCGCTGCTCACATAATCCCAGATCTAACAGGTCAACCGCCATGCAGACTGATCAGCAAGACATAGCTTCCAGCGCGCCGCAGGGCATTGGTGGCTCGCCGCTTCCGCTCGTCATCCTGATGATCCTTGGCCTGTTCATCGCCAGCTATGTTGCCCGGTCAGACTCCGCTTCGACCCCATCCTCAATCTCAACCTCGGAAGACATCATGCCCGCCGCTTTCAAGACACACCTCCCCTGGAACCCGGCCGGCAAGGACGTGAAGAACGGTCCCATGGGGCTGCAATACATCGTGCTGAAAGAGGGCCCGGAGGGCGGCAGTAAGCCGGCCGAAACTGACCGCGTCAGTGTCCATTATGAAGGCCGCCTCGCGACCGGCGAGAAGTTCGACTCCTCGTTCGACCGCGGCGCGCCCGCCTCCTTCCCGCTCAACCGCGTGATCCCCGGCTGGACCTTGGGCCTGCAGGAAATGTCCGTAGGCGACGAGTACCTCTTCTACATCCCGAGCGAACTGGCGTATGGCAACCAGCCGCGCGGCGATGTGATCAAGGCCGGCGACGACCTCGTCTTCCTTGTCAATCTGATCAGTATCGACGTGCCGAAAACCGCCGATACCGCCGCCTGGGCGAAATACTTCCCCTGGAACCCGGCGGCGCCGGAAGTCGTGAAAACCAAGTCCGGTCTGCAGTACGCCGTACTGGCCAGCGGCGACCCGGCCGGCGCATCGCCCGTGAACGGACAATTCGTGCTCGTCCACTATGAAGGCCGCCTCGCCGACACCGGCGGTCTGTTCGACAGCTCCTATGCGCGCGGCGAGCCGGAAGCCTTCCCGTCGAACGGCCTGATCGAAGGCTGGGTCGAAGCCCTCGCCCTGATGAAGCCCGGCGACCGCTGGATGGTCTACGTGCCTGCCAACCTCGCCTATGGCAAAGAAGGCACGCCCGGCGGCCCGATCCCGCCGAACGCGCCGCTCCAGTTCGAAGTCGAACTGATCAGCGTGATGCAGTAACCCCGCCCATGGCCGTCACCGCCGAAGCCCTCGCGAGCATGGCGCTAGCCGCCGGCCAGGAGATCATGCGGGTCTATCGCACGGATTTCTCGGTCGAGAAGAAGCTCGACCAGTCGGTGCTGACGGAAGCCGACGGGCTCGCCGAAGCGATCATTCTCGGGCGCCTCGCCGAGGCCGAACCGGACCTGCAGGTGATCGCCGAGGAGTCTGTCGCGGGCGGCGTGATGCCGGAGCATGGCAGCCGTTTCGCCCTCGTCGATCCGCTCGACGGCACCAAGGAATTCGTCGCCAGGAATGGTGAGTTCACGGTCAACATTGCGATCATCGAGCATGGCCGCCCGGTGATGGGTGTCGTCTACGCGCCCGCGCTGCACCGCCTGTTCGTGGCCGAGAGCCCGGCGAACGCCTGGCAGTCCAAGGCTGCGCCCGACGGCCCCGTACCGAAGAAGCGCAGTCCGCTGCATATCCGCCCGGCGCCTGCGGACGGCCTCACCGCCGTCGCCTCCAAGTCGCACCGCTCGCCGGAAACCGACACCTGGCTCGCGAAGTACCCGGTGAAGGAAATAGCAGGCGCCGGCTCGGCCCTCAAGTTCTGCCTCGTGGCGGCCGGTGAGGCGGACGTCTATCCCCGTCTCGGCCGCACGATGGAGTGGGACACCGCCGCCGGTCAGGCCGTCGTCGAAGCGGCCGGTGGCCGCGTGCTGACGCTCGACCACGCCCCCCTGCTCTACGGCAAGCGCGAACGCGGCTACGACAATCCGGACTTTATCGTCTACGGTGATGTGACCCCGCTCTGACAGCGAAGAGGCGAGAATGGCCCGGCAATATTTCGGCACAGACGGAATCCGTGGACGGATCAACCAGCGCCCGATGACGGCGGAGACCGCGCTGCGTCTTGCCATCGCTGCGGCGCGCATCTTCGCGCC
>JBGTKE010000114.1:0-7062 GCA_041744775.1 Hyphomonas sp.
GCCGGGGCGAGGACGATGACCGCCTGGCACTGGCGCTGGCCGGGGACGACGCCGTGGCGCTGGGCGAAGTGCGCGCGGGGCATTTCGAACCTGTCCGGGTGTTTGCGGGATAGGCCACGTGTGTCCGGTGCGGCGAAAATCCAGGACATTTTGACAACCCGCCCACCTGTGACATCCTCCTGAAAAATGCCCGGGAGGAAACACGCAATGTCTTACGCCGCCGGACGGCTGATCCATGACGCCGACAGCCATCTCATGGAGATGCCGGACTGTCTCGATTCCTATCTCGAGCGCCCCTTGCGCGACCGCTACCACGCGCTGCCGGCCTTCAGGGCCAGGCTGAAGCGCGCGAAATGGCTGGAGCAGGAACGCGCCAAGCACGGGGATGCCGCCTTCCGCGCCAGCGCCGGCGAGGCCGTCCTCCTGCGCAAGAATTACGAAGCCCTCGGCGCCTTCCTGCCCGAAGACCGCCCCGCTGCGCTGCACCTCCTCGGCTTCGCCAGCCAGCTCGTCTTCACCACCTTCTGCCTCGGCAATTTCGGCCTCGACCAGTCCGCTGACATGGAGCTCTGTTACGCCGCCGCCGATGCCCACAACCGGATGATGACGGACTTCTGCTCCATCGACCGCCGCCTGCTCGCCGTCGCCTATGTCCCGCTCGAAGACTTCGCCCGCGCCGAGGCCGCCGCCCGCCTTGCCATCAAGCTCGGCGCCAAGGCCCTCATGGTTCCCTCCGTGTCCCCACAAAAACATTCGCCGAGCCATATCGGGCTCGATCCCGTCTGGCGCCTTGCCGAGGAGGCCGGTCGGCCGATCCTCCTGCATGTCGGCGGCGAGGAGAAGCTGAACGCCGTGTACAAACTAAACGGCCTGCCGCCGGTGCCGGATTTCCACGGCGGCGATGACAATTTCACCTCCGTCTCCTACATGCCGATCCCGCAATCGGCGATGCAGACCCTCGCCACGCTGATCTTCGACGGCGTGTTCGACCGCTTCCCGAAGCTGAAATGGGGCGCCATCGAGCTTGGCGCATCGTGGGTGCCGGGATGGATGCGCTCGATGGATTCCGCCGCCCACGCTTTCGTCCGCAACGAGGAACGCCTACAGAAACTGTCCGCCAAACCCTCCGAAATCGTCCGCCGCCAATTCCGCGCCGCGCCCTATCCGCACGAGGATGCCGGCTGGATCATCCGAAATTCCGGCGACGAGATCGCGCTCTTCTCGTCCGACTACCCCCATGTCGAAGGCGGCCGCAACCCGCTCAAACGCTTCGACGAAACCCTCGCCGGCTGCAGGTCCGCGCAGGTCACCCGCTTCTACTCCGAAAACTTCATTGACCTGATGGGCGAGGGACTCGCGGCGGAGTTGCGGCGGCCGAAACTCCAGCAGTCTGCCTGAGCGGAAACATGCCAAAAACGAAAACGCCCGCCGCCCTGATCGATGCCCGCATCGCTGAGCTCGGCGACTGGCGCGGGGAAACGCTTGCGAAAGTCCGCAGGCTGATCAAGCAAGCCGCACCCGACGTCACCGAAGACGTGAAATGGCGCAAGCCCAGCAATCCGCGCGGCGTGCCGGTCTGGGAACAGAACGGCCTCCTCTGCACCGGCGAGACCTATAAGGACAAGATCAAGCTCACCTTCGCCCATGGCGCGGCGCTCGCCGATCCGAAGGGCCTCTTCAATGCCAGCCTCGACGCCGGTACACGCCGCGCCATCGACTTTGCCGAAGGCGACAAGCTCAAAGAAGCTGCCTTCAAATCCCTTGGATGAAACAGGCCGCCAGGCTACCCGGCTGGAAGCCCTGAGCGCCGTCACAGCTTCTTGAAATACCGCGCCACCGGCCAGCGTTCAAAGCCCGCCGCTTCATAGGTTGCCCGCGACGCGGCATGCCCCGCATCGCCGCCGGTTTCCACCATCACCATCGTCATGCCCGCCGCGCGGATCTCCTCGAACGCGGTTTCCATCAACGCCTTCGCGATGCCTCGCCGCTGATGGGCCGGATCAACGGCGATGATGTGCAATTCGCCCATGCTGTCTTCGGGAAACAGCCGTGTGCCGGCAAAGCCCAGAACGGCGCCGTCTTCCTCGGCAACGTGAAACCGGGTCTCTCCTGCCAGCAGCAGCGCGTGGACATCCGCCGCCTGCCGCGCCCACCAGCCGTCCGGATAGAAGGCGGCATAGACAAAATCCGGAACCGCCGTCTGCATCTGCGGGAATACGGGCGCCCAGGCGCGCGCCGTCAGTGTGAGAATGGAGTCTGCATCCGCCGCCGCGTAAGGTCTGATCCGGTAAGCCATGTGTGCCCCCAGCCTTGCCCGCGCGCCCTAGCTATAATCCGCAATTCGGCACAGCAGCGGCCCGCGGAACTCGAAAAAGCTCGCCCCGCGCACTTTCACGGTCTCGCCCGCGCGCACGCCGTTCGGCAGGTCCACCGCCGCGCGGCCCTCGAACTCGATCTCGGCCGCCGCCGTGCCCTCGCCGGTGACCAGGTTGGTCAGCCGCTGGCGCCGGTAGGAAAAGGCATTCCCGGAGACTTCCGCCACCTGCCGCATCATCACCTTGCCATCCAGGCGCATCGACTGGCCGGCATTCGAGATGTTCTCGAACACGACATCATCGGTCACGCAGGCCAGCATCCCGTCGATGTCGCGGTCATTATAGCTTGCGATATAACGGCGGATGATCTCGTCCAGCACGGCTTGCAGATCCCTTTTCGGTATCCCACCTACCTGCCAGCCAGGGGCCTGTTGCACAAGCCGCTTTAAGCCGGAGCCAGTTTGCGCCATAAGGCGCCCGAATGACCGGATCAGGAGACTCTTATGGGCACACGCATAGCCGTCGTCGGCGCCACGGGAAATGTCGGGCGTGAGCTGTTCAACATTCTCGACGAGCGCCTGTTCCCGGCAGACGAAGTCTACGCCATCGCGTCCCGCCGCTCGATCGGCAAGGAAGTCGCCTACGGCGACCGCACCCTCAAATGCCATGATCTCGAGCAGTTCGACTTCTCGAAGGTCGACATCGTACTGATGTCGGCCGGCGGCAAGGTCTCGAAGGAATGGTGCCCGAAGATCGCCGCCGCCGGCGCCATCGTCATCGACAACTCCTCCGCCTGGCGGATGGACAAGGACGTGCCGCTGGTAGTTCCGGAAGTGAACGCCGATGCCGTGATGGGCTACACCAAGAAACGCATCATCGCGAACCCCAACTGCTCTACCGCTCAGCTGGTCGTCGCCCTGAAGCCGCTGCATGACGCCGTCGGCATCAAGCGCGTCGTCGTCTCGACCTACCAGTCCGTCTCCGGCGCCGGCAAGGAAGCCATGGACGAGCTGTGGAACCAGACCAAGGGCATCTTCGTCAATGACGAGCCCGCCCCGGTCGTGTTCGAGAAGGAGATCGCCTTCAACGTGATCCCCAAGATCGGCGCCTTCCTGCCGGACGGGTACACGGACGAGGAAGCCAAGATGTGGAACGAGACCAAGAAGATGATCGACCCGTCGATCCAGCTCTCGGTCACCTGCGTGCGCGTGCCGGTCTTCGTCGGCCACTCGGAAGCCGTCCACGTCGAGCTCAACGGACCGATGAGCGCCAAGGAAGCCCAGGCCCTGCTGCGCGAGAGCCCCGGCATCATGCTGCTCGATGATCCGTCCAAGGACGTCTACGTCACGCCGAAGGAATGCGTCGGCGACTGGGCGACCTTCGTCAGCCGCGTCCGCAAGGATGTCAGCACCGAAAACGGCCTCGTCTTCTGGGTTGTCTCCGACAACCTGCGCAAGGGCGCCGCCCTCAACGCCGTCCAGATCGCCGAGGAACTCCTCAACCGCGGCGTCATCAAACCGGAATCGGCGAAAGCGCGGGTTTAGTCCTTAAACCCCTCTCCCGCGACGCGGGAGAGGGTGGCCCGGCCCGAAGGGCCGGGACGGGTGAGGGGCTTCCTCACAAAACCGAAAAATCCACCACCTCGAACCCGTGCCCCGTCCCAGCCACAAAGCGCCGGAAATCCCCCTGCGAAATAGCCGTCGTTCCCGTATTCACCAGCGGATGGAAATTCACGACCTCCGCCCCCGCCAGCACCGCGTCCACCAGAAACCGCACGCGCCCCGCATCATTCATCAGCGCAAACGCCGTCACCGAGCCCGGCGCCACACCCAGCACCTCGGTCATCAACTCCGCCGGCCCGAACGAGAGCCGCTTCGTCCCGATGATCTTGTGCAGCTGGTTCAGCTTCAGGCTCCCGTGCGCCTCGGCCGCGATCAGGATCAGCGCGCCTTCCGCGTCCTTCAGGAACAGGTTTTTCGTATGCGCCCCCGGCATCTCGGCCTTCAGCGCCGAGGATTGCTCCACCGTGAACATCGCCTCATGCCACACCGTGGAATGCGCGATGCCGAGCGCATCGAGATAGGCGAACAGGTCATCAGGGCTTGCTTGCATCATCCCCATTCGCCAAGACTTCCCCGTCCCGTCAAGCACTTGAAAGTCCCAGCGCCCATGCGCCTCGAATGCTACAAGATCTACGATGTCGCCCCGCAGATCGTCCCCGGCCGGTCCGACCGCGCCTGGATGGACGCCTTCATCGACCGCCACCCCTATCGCTGCCTGCCGCTGACCATGGCGAACTCCACGGGCTGGGAAATCCTCTGCCCGATGGACATCAAGATCCAGTGGAACGGCGGCCCGCGCATCGAGGACATCAACCTGATGACCACCGGCGACCCCGCCGCCATCGCCTCTTTCGCCGACTCCCATTTCATGCGCGGTATCGTCACCTTCCACACCGGCCACCTCTTCCGCACCCCGCCCGGCTGGGGCGTCTGGGTCACCGGCCCGCCGAACTGGCCGAAGGACGGCATCACGCCGCTCACCGGCCTCGTCGAAACCGACTGGCTGCCATTCCCCTTCACGATGAACTGGCAGATGACGCGCCCCGGCGAAGTCGTCTTCCGCAAGGGCGAACCCTTCGCCTTTTTAACTTTGATGGAACACAAGCGCCTCGAGGAGATCGAGCCCGAACGCAAGCTGATGAGCACCAACCCGGACCTCGTCGACGAGTACAACGCCTGGCGCGACAGCCGCGCCGACTTCAACACCCGCCTCAAGGACGGCGAGCAGACGGCGATGAAAGAACGCTGGCAGCGCCACTACATGAAGGGCGAAAAACCCACCGGGGATAAGGCGGAAGTGCACCAGACGAAGCGGAGGCTGAAGCCGCCCCGCGAAATAAAATAGCGACACCAGTTGGTCGTCATCCCGGTTTCGCCGCAGGCGAAGACCGGGACCCAGACTTCCTTTCAACATCCCCTATAGTCCGCACAAGGAAAGTCTGGGTCCCGGGCAGCCGCTTCGCGTCTCCCGGGATGACGACAAACGGGGGAGGGGCGTGCTGAGAGGGATGCAAGGCAGGGCTATGCCGGCCCGGAGGGCCGGAGGGGGCCCTATATCAACAAGAAGTTCTAGTTCTTCCCGAACTTCCGGTCGCGGCCGGCCATCAGGCGCAGGCGCAGGGCGTTCAGTTTGATGAAGCCTTCGGCGTCTTTCTGGTCGTAGGCACCGTGGTCATCCTCGAAGGTCACGATCTTCTCCGAGTACAGACTATACGGCGACGTCCGCCCGGTCAGGTAGGCCGTGCCCTTGTACAGTTTGATCGTCACTTCGCCGGTCACCCAACGCTGCGAATGGTCGATCGCCGCCTGCAGCATCTCGCGCTCCGGGCTCCACCAGAAGCCATTGTAAATGAGCTCGGCATATTTCGGCATCAGCTCGTCCTTGAGGTGGCTCTGGCCGCGGTCGAGGGTGGCCTGTTCGATGCCGCGGTGGGCGACCAGAAGGATGGTGCCGCCCGGTGTCTCGTAGATGCCGCGCGATTTCATGCCGACGAACCGGTTCTCGAGCAGGTCGAGCCGCCCGATGCCGTGCTTCTTGCCGTAAGCGTTCAGCGCGGTCAGCAAGGTCGCCGGGCTCATCGCCTCGCCATTGATCGAGACCGCATCGCCGCGCTCGAAGCCTACACGGATGATCTCGGCCTTGTCCGGCGCATCTTCCGGCGAAATCGTCCGCATATGGACAAATTCCGGCGCCGGCTCGCCCGGGTTCTCGAGCACCTTTCCTTCCGAAGAGGAGTGAAGCAGGTTCGCATCCACGGAGAAGGGGGCATCGCCGCGCTTGTCCTTGGCGATCTCGATGCCGTGCGCCTCGGCGAACTTCAAAAGGTCCGTCCGCGATTTGAAATCCCAGTCCCGCCACGGCGCGATCACCTTGATGTCCGGGTTGAGGCCGTAATAGCCAAGCTCGAACCGGACCTGGTCATTCCCCTTGCCGGTCGCCCCGTGGCAGACGGCGTCGGCGCCGACCATATCCGCAATCTCGATCTGGCGCTTGGCGATCAGCGGCCGGGCAATCGAGGTGCCGAGAAGGTAGACGCCTTCGTACACGGCGTTGGCCCGGAACATCGGGAAGACGAAATCGCGCACGAATTCCTCGCGCACGTCCTCGATGAAGATGTTTTCCGGCTTCACACCGGCGGCCAGCGCCTTCTTGCGGGCCGGCTCAAGCTCCTCGCCCTGGCCAAGATCGGCCGTGAAGGTGACAACTTCGCAGCCGAACTCGACCTGCAGCCATTTCAGGATGATCGAGGTGTCGAGCCCTCCGGAATAGGCAAGAACAACCTTTTTGGGCGCGATGCGGGGCTTCGACATGGAAATCCTGACTGTAATTTCGGCGGAGAGGGGAAAGTGTTGCCTTAAAGTCCCGCCCGCCGCCTGACAAGAAGGACAGATTCGGGGAAGCCTATGGTTTAGGCCTGCTTGAGCCGTTATAGTGAAATCGCTGGAATCAGGGTGGCCCGCGGGGCCGCCAGAGACAAGGTGGCTGGCATGCTGAACGACCCGATGGACAGTGCGACCCACCGTCAAACGGCAATGCCGGAAAGCCTGCGCCAGGCGGTCCGCGACGCCGAGGTGACCGGCCGCGTGGCCCAGGAGCGGGCCCAGTCCGCGATGCCTTTCCGCGACCGCCTGCGCGCCCGCGATGCCGTCCGTCCGCAGCCAACCCTGTCGATCCTCACCCATTC
>JBGTKE010000115.1:0-2813 GCA_041744775.1 Hyphomonas sp.
GCGCCGACATGGACCTAGTCATCACCGAACATGGCATTGCCCGCCTGCGCGCACGGGACCTCGACGCCCGGGCGGCGGCCCTGATCAACATCGCCGCCCCCGCACACCGCAACACCCTGGCCAACGCCTGGGACGACATGCGGCGAGGGATGTAACCCCCCCACCCGTTTCCGCGCGCGCCCAACCCCCGCTCATCAGGAGACAGTCCGGTTGCCCAGGCGACACGCCCCGGATGCGGGGCCGCGCGTGAGGTAACGGCACACGAAGTCCCTAGGGACGCCGATCCAGGTGAGCCAAGCCGGCAGAGAATCCCGTTTGGCCGCCGTGCACCCGCACGGTCTCGTCAGGAGATAAACCGTCAAAGACCGGGCGGCGCCGAAGTCATCCCGAGAATTGCCTGCAGGCCGATCTGCTTCGCGAAGGGCATCGAGGCAGCGAGCGCTTTCAGGCGGGCGTCACTCATGCGGGGTTCCGCTTGATCAACTGCTTGGCAATGATGATGCGCTGCAACTCGTTGGTGCCCTCGCCGATGCAGAGCAGCGGCGCATCGCGGTAGAGGCGCTCAAGGACATATTCGGTGGAATAGCCATAACCACCATGAATGCGCATCGCCTCGGTTGCCACTTCCAGCGCCGTCTCGGACGCAAACCACTTGGCCATGCCGGCTTCCATGTCGACCCGCTCGCCGGAGTCATACGCCCGCGCTGCGTCCTCGACTAGCAGCTCCGCCGCCCGCGTCTTGGCCGCCATCTCGCCCAGCTTCAACTGAATCGCCTGATGCTCGCAGATCGGCTTGCCCATCGTCCGGCGGACCTGTGAATAGGCGACGCTCTCGCGCAAGGCCCGCCGCGCAATGCCCACCCCGCGCGCGGCAATGTTGATCCGGCCCAACTCCAGCCCGCCGGTCGCCATGTAGAAGCCCTCGCCCTCCTTGCCGCCGACGAGGCAGAGGTCTGCGTTGCACTCGTAATCCTCGAAGATGAACTCTCCCGAATCGACGCCCTTGTAGCCGAGCTTGCCGAGCTTCTTGCCATTGCGCACCCCCTTCAGGGGGGCTTTCGTTTCCGGATCAATCTTCGGCACGATCAGCATCGACATGCCCCGGTGGCGCGGCTCCGCGTCGGGATCGGTCTTCACCAGCAGGGCGACGCAATGGCCCTCGATGGCGTTCGAGATCCACGTCTTTGTTCCGTTCACGACGTATGTGTCGCCCTTGCGCTTAGCCACCGTGCGGATGCCCTGCAGGTCCGAGCCCGCATCCGGTTCCGTCAGGCCAAGCCCGCCGCGCATCTCGCCGCTGGCGAACTTCGGCAGCCAGTAGGCCTTCTGCGCCTCGGTGCCGAACTTCTGCACGATGATCGCCATCATCATGTGAGTGTTGAAGATGCCCGTCAGGCTCATCCATTCCTCGGAGATCAGCGAGACGATGCGCGTATAGGTCGTCGCCGAAAGTCCAAGCCCGCCATAGTCCGGGTGCACCAGCGCGCCGAACAGGCCGAGCTCCGTCATGTCGGCGACAAGGTCCGCCGGCCATTCATTGTCATGCTCGAGCTTCAGCGCGACCGGCGCAACCTTTTTCTCGATCCACTTCGCGATCGCATCCAGCATCTGGCGCTCGTCGGCTTCGGAATGCACAATCGTGTCGGCCATGGCCTCAGTCCTTCACTATCGTCCGTAGACGTCTCAATTCGTCCGCACACTCGCGAGCAGCCGTTCGGCAGCGAGGACCACCGGCCGGTCGATCATCTTGCCCTGGTGCAGCGCCGCCCCGCCGCCTGCCGTCTCCATCGCCGCGAGTATGGCGCGCGCATCGGCAATCTCGGCTTCGCTCGGCGAGTAGGCGGCGTTGACCGCAGACACCTGATCCGGATGGATGCAGGCACGGCCAGAAAAGCCCATCGCCTTGGCCTTGCGGGTAGACGCGGCGAGACCGTCCGTGTCCGACGCATCAAGATAGGGCACATCATAGGCCGGCACGCCCGCTGCGCCGCAGGCGGCAGCGAGGATGCCGCGCGCGGTAAGCATGGCGTCCCAGTCCGAGAGATCCGCGCCGAGGCTGGCCGAATAGTCGACGCCGCCGAACAGCACGCCCCCGGTCGCCTGCCTGGCAATCTCGTAAGCGTTCGAGAGCGCCCGCCCACTCTCGATGATCGGGATCAACGGAATCCTGCGGCCCAGCGCCTCGGCAACGATCTCCAGATCGACCGCCGTATCGGCCTTCGGAACGATGATGAAATCCGCCCGCGCCGCCGCCGCCGAACCGGCGAGCGCCGCAAGGTCGGCGCAGCCAAACGCCGTGCGCGGAGAATTGATCCGCAGGCCAAGATGGCGGCCACGCCAGGCGCCGAGCCAGGTCAGCGTCTCGCTGCGCGCCCTGTCCTTGTCCGCCGGCAGCACCGCGTCCTCGAGATCGATGATCACGCCGTCGGCGCCGGCGGCAACCGCCTTGCCGAACCGGTCAGGCCGGGCGCCGGGCACGAACAGGAGGGAGCGGTAGACGATCACGGGCGGCGGGCCTTCGAAAACTGCGTCCATCCGGTATCGGACGGGCATTTCCCGGTCAAACGGAAACCCGCCTCCCGGCGATTGCGCAAGTCCGCCAATCACTCCAACCTGACGTTCGGGACGGGGAGATGGGGCGTGATTGCAATCCGGTGCATGGGATCCGAGCGCGTCGTGGAACTCGGGCTGAGCGACCTGCGCGGCGCAAGCCTCGAGCGGCAGGACTTCCTGCGCGCCGACCTCAGCGGGCGCGACCTCTCCGGCGCCGTGTTCCGGGACTGCGAACTGCGTGCCGCCTGCCTCGACTGGGC
>JBGTKE010000116.1:0-3105 GCA_041744775.1 Hyphomonas sp.
GCCCGCCGCCGCCGGCGTATGCCAATCCGGTCGATGCGTGCGAGGGTGAGGCCACGCAGGCGGAGCGAGACGAATGCATGAAGGAAGTGGTGGCCGATGTGGCCCTTGCGGTGCGGCGCGAGGCCCAGCGCAAGCCGCCGAAATGAGGCGCGGCCTCGTCCTTGCGGCCGGGTGGGCGGCCCTGCTGGCGACCGGGTGCCAGTCCTGGCAGGACCGGGCAGATACGCGGGCGCTGGAAGCTTGCGAAAAGCTCAGTGAGGCCGAGGCGCGTGCCCGCTGCCGCCAGACCGTGATCGAGACGGAGCGGGCCAGGCAGCAGAAGGCGATGGAACAGCTCGAGCTGCAGATCAGGGAATCCAAGAACGCGAGCGGCTGAACGAAGTGTTCGGCGCTCCGAGGAAGTAACGGGGCCCGCGTGCCGCCTGAGCGGCGGCCTTGTGCTGCCAGCCCGGCGCGCGTTAGACCTTGCGTCACAAGAGAACACCAATAAGGGCCTGACGCTCCGGCGGGCAGGCGCCGCCGGAGAGACCAATGCCGAGCCCCGTGATTTCCGCCACAGGCCTGTGGACCCCGCCCAATTCCATCTCCAACGCCGAGCTGGTGGCCAGCTACAATGCCTGGGCCGATAACTGGAACCGCGAGAACGAGGCCGAGATCAAATCCGGACTGATGGACCCGAAAACGCATTCTTCAGTCGAGTTCATCGAGAAGGCCTCCGGCATCAAGTCGCGCTTCGTGGTCGACAAGAACGGCGTGATCGATCCGGACATCATGGCGCCGCGCATTCCCGAGCGGCCGAACGAGCAGATTTCGGTGCTCGCGGAGATGGCAATGCTGGCGGCGCGCGATGCGATGCAGGCGGCGGGGCGAAAGCCCGAAGAGATCGGCGGGGTGATCTGCGCGGCGTCCAACATGCAGCGCGCCTATCCGGCGATGGCGATCGAGGTGCAAGAGGCGCTCGGCATTGAGGGCTTTGCGTTCGACATGAACGTGGCGTGCTCCTCGGCGACGTTCGGTATACAGACGGCCGCGGATTTCGTACGCGCGGGGCATGCGAAATCGGTGCTGATGGTGAACCCGGAAATCTGTTCGGGCCACCTGAACTTCACCGACCGCGACAGCCATTTCATCTTTGGTGATGTGGCGACCGCCGTGCTGATCGAGGACGAGGCGATTGCGCCGGCTGCGCACTGGAAAATCCTCGGCACCAAACTAAAGACCAAGTTCTCGAACAATATCCGCAACAATTTCGGTTTTCTGAACCGCGCGGCGCCGGAAGGCGCGGGCGCGCCGGACAAGCTGTTCGTGCAGGAAGGCCGCAAGGTGTTCAAGGAAGTGGTGCCGCTGGTGGCCGAGATGATCGGCGAGCATATGGGCGAGCTCGGCCTCGCGCCGGAGGGCCTGCGCCGGATGTGGCTGCACCAGGCCAATGCCAACATGAACCGGATGATCTCGGCCCGCGTGCTGGGACGCGAGGCGACCGAAGACGACAGCCCGACTGTGCTGGACACCTACGCCAACACGTCCTCGGCCGGGTCGATCATCGCCTTCCACAAGCATTCGGCAGACTTCAAGCCGGGCGAGCGCGGCCTGATATGCTCCTTCGGTGCCGGCTATTCGGCGGGCACGGTTTTTGTGGAGAAGGCGGGGTAAGAGGTCCGGAGGGCGGGATGATATCCCGCGCTACGATGCTTCAGACGGTGCGGATTATTCCTCGAAGTCTTCGGTGAACAAGTCGCCCCAGAGGGCGCGGCGGCTGGCGCGGACGGCCTCGACAACCACCACAAGCGTGCCGCAGGCGAGCATCATCACTGCAAAGCCCTGGCCGGAGAGGAAGTTCGTAAGGGCGTCAATCATGGGCGTCAGGCCTCGCTCGGTTTCTGGGAACCGTTATGCGCGAGAGGCCTTAATGCGGCATTGGGGAATGGTGTCGGCAATGGGGCGAGTTTGTAACCGGATCGCCGTGGTTTCTTTACCCGTGCTACCAATCCCTTAAGGATGCGGCGATGGAGGGTCCCCGTGAAGCGATCTGTTAAGCCGCCCCGCGCCCCGCCGCGTGTATGGCAACGCATGCTGTCCGGCCGGAGGCTGGATCTGGCGCACCCCTCGCCGATGGATATCGAGATCGAGGATATCGCGCACGGCCTCGCCCGCGTTGCCCGGTGGAACGGGCAGACACGGGGCGAGCATGCCTTCTCTGTGGCCGAGCATTCGGTTCTGGTAGAAACGCTGGTGCGAAAGCTGGAGCCGGGGCTCGGCCCGCAGGACTGGATGACGGCGCTGCTGCATGACAGCCCGGAATACGTGATCGGCGACATGATCTCGCCGTTCAAGGCGATTCTCGGCGAGAGCTACAAGGGCGTGGAGGCACGTTTGCAGGAGGCGGTGCACCTGCGCTTCGGGCTGAAGGCGATCACGCCGGTGGGCCTGAAGAAGGTGATCAAGCGGGCCGACAATATCTGCGCCTGGTTCGAGGCGGTGGAGCTGGCGGGATTTTCGCAGGCGGAATCCGACGGGTTCTTCGGCAAGCCGCCGGACGGGCTGAAGCTCAAACTGGCGCCGCTGCCGCCCACCGAGGCGCAGGCGGCGTTCCTCGGCCGGTTCGGCGAGATCCAGGCGGCGATGGCCCGGCGGGAGGCCACGAAATGACGGTAATCATCGGTCTGTCTGCTGTGATGGTCGCCCTGGAGGAGGGCGAGCCGAACGTGCTGGTGACGCGCCGGCCGAGCGGCGAATGCGCCCTGCCCTTCGGCCCGTTCGATCCGGTCAACCACCGGACGTTTGACCTGTCACTGCGCGGCTGGGTGCGCGAGCAGACGGGGTTCGAGATCGGTTATGTCGAACAGCTCTACACGTTCGGCGACAAGGACCGCGAGACGCCGGGCGCGACGCTTTCGGGGGCGGCGCCGGAGTCGCGGGTGATTTCAGTCGGCTACCTGGCGCTGACGCCGGAGGCACGGCCCGCGGGGGCCTCGTTCGAGGCGACGTGGCAGGACTGGTATCATTATTTTCCGTGGGAAGATCACCGGACGCGCCGCCCGCCGGTGATCGAGGCGGAGATCGCGCCGCGCCTGAAGACCTGGGCGGCGGGCAATGAGCGCCGGC